>NZ_JBEZCX010000002.1:249160-438185 GCF_040647835.1 Micromonospora sp. NPDC049240 | reverse complement strand
GAGCAGATCACCGACCCGGAGTACTCGACGCTTGCGTTCCTGAAGGGTCTGAAGCAGGTCGACGGCTGGCAGGACATGCCGCTGACCAAGGCCGCGCAGACGGTGCAGGTGTCGGCCTACCCGGACGCGTACGCGCAGTGGGAGAAGCAGGCCACCGACCTGGTCAACCAGCACTGGACCAAGTAAGACGGCGTGAAGGCCGGCACCCCGCCGAGGGTGCCGGCCTTCGGCGTTTCCCCGCAGACACGAGGCGTGCCGGTCTTCCCGCGCTACGTCACGCTGGGGACAATCGGATGATGGATCACCCCCGTGAGCTCACCGTCGAGGCGCCCCGGGTCTGGGACCGACCGGTCGTCTCCGTACCGGTGTTGATCTGCCTCTCCCTGGTTGGTGGCCAACTTCCGTCGTTCTCGACGGTGGCGAACCTCTACATCCTCGGCACCGGCGGGGGGTTGATCTGGGTCGGTCTGAGCAACCGGGTGCCCCGACGCCCGGCGCCGCGGCGGCTGCCGTCGGCCGCGCTGTGGTGGCTGCTGCCGGTCACCGTCTTCGGGGTCTTCGAGGGGGCGACGTTCGTGCTGTCCGTGGGCGACGACTTTCCCACCTTCTCCCGGCTGGCCGATCCGCTGCTCGAGGACCACCTGGCCCGCTCGGCGGCCTGGTTCGCCTGGCTGGCCGCGTTCTGGGGACTGGTCCGCCGATGATGCGCACGTTGGCCATCGGCGGGTTCCTGACCGCCGTGCTGCTGTTCGCGGTCGTCGAGTGGGCCGCCCGCCGGGAGGGTTCCCGGGTCCCGTCCCTGGCCGACGTCTGCGCCTTCGTCATGCGGTACGAGGTCGGGCCGGTGCCGGTGGGCCGGATCGGTCTGTTCGGCTTCTGGTGGTGGCTGGGCTGGCACTTTCTCGCCCGCTGAGGCGTTGCCGGAAACGGGGTTACCTGTCCGCATCGCGGGAACAGTGGGCACTATCTGGAAAGTGAACGTTAATTTGGGTGCGGGACCGGCGCTTCGCGGCGCTGGTCACGGGGGGTGGTGCCGCACCCGGCGCTGCCTCCCTCCAGGGTCAGACCGACCCGGGCTCACGCTGCCAGGCGAGCCGCTCCGGTGATCCCGGACCGCTGCCCGGCGCGCAGCAGGCCGACGACTCCGGTCGCGGCGCGACGGACGTCGCGTCGTCGACGACGGGGCGTCGGGCGCCCGCAGGGCCGCCGTGCCTCGGTGGTCCGCACCCTGGAAGGACATGCCATGCCGAGCAAGCGCAAGCCGCAGACCGAGACCACCAACGACGAGGCGCGCGAGCAGATGCGTCGCGCGTTGCAGACCTCGATGGACACCCGTCAGTGACGCAGGCCGCCCGGCGGTGACGCCGGCCGGCTGGGGCCCCGCGACACCGTGACCGGCCCCGCCGCCAGCGTCACCGCCGCACCGGTCGCCGCGCCCGCAGCGTCGGTCCGGAGCCCGCGCTCACCGGTCGCCGCACCCGCAGCGCCGTCGCGCGGCGGAACGCCAGCGCTACCGTCACCCGGTGCGCCGCATCCTCGTCGTCGGCAGCTCGGGCGCCGGCAAGAGCACCCTCGCCGGTGAACTGGCCCGGCGACTCGACCTTCCGCTGATCCACCTCGACCGCCACTACTGGCGGCCCGGCTGGGTCGCCCCGACCGGCGCCGAGTTCCGCGCCGAGGTGGCCGCGCTCGCCGCCCGCCCGGCCTGGGTGATGGACGGCAACTACGCCAGCACCCTCGACCTCCGACTGCCCCGCGCCGACCTGCTGGTGCTCTGCGACCCGCACCGGCTGCGGTGCCTGGCCCGGGTGGCGCGTCGCCGCTGGGCCCACCGCACCGAGCCCCGACCCGACCTTCCCGAGGGCTGCCCGGACCGCGTCGACCTCGACCTCCTGCGCTACGTCTGGCGCTATCCGCGCCGCTCCCGCCCCCGCGTGTTGGCGGCCGTCGCCGCGTACGCCCCGAACCTGCCGGTGCGTCGGCTGCGCGGCCGGCGGGACGTGGCCCGCTTCCTGGACGGGGCAAGTAAGCGGCACTAGCGGGTTGCGTGCCTTACCGAGCGCGTGCCAGGATCGGCGGCGATGAGCACGACCGCCGCCCCCGCCACCGCCGCCACGCCCCGGCGGATCGCCGCGCTCGCCCTGCCCGCGCTGGTGGTGCTGGCCGCCGAGCCGCTCTACGTGCTCGTCGACACCGCCGTGGTCGGCCATCTCGGGCGGGTGCCGCTCGCCGCCCTCGCCGTCGGCGGCACGGTCATGACGCTGACCGCCTGGATCGGTACCGTCGTCGCGTACGGCACCACGGGGCGGTCGGCCCGCCGGTTCGGTGCGGGGGACCGGGCCGCCGCGGTGGCCGAGGGCGTCCAGGCGTCCTGGCTCGCGCTGACCGCCGGCGTGCTGGTGGCGGTCGCCATCGGCATCGGCGGGGGCGCGCTGGCGCGTACCCTCGTGGGCGGTCCCGGCGAGGTGGCCGACGCCGCCGCCGGCTGGCTGCGGGTCGCGGCGCTCGGCGCGCCCGGCCTGCTGCTCGCCGCCGCCGGCAACGGCTGGCTGCGCGGCATCCAGGACACCCGCCGGCCGCTGCTGTTCGTGCTCGCCCCCAACCTGCTCTCCGCGCTGCTCTGCCCGCTGCTGGTCTACCCTGCCGGCCTCGGCCTGGTCGGCTCCGCGGTGGCGAACGCGGTGGCGCAGACGCTCTCCGGCGCGCTCTTCGCGGCGGCGCTGGTGCGCGAGCGGGTCTCCCTGCGGCCCCGGCCCCGCACCATCGGGCAGCAGTTGGTGCTCAGCCGCGATCTGCTGGTCCGGGGCGTCGCCTTCCAGGCGAGTTTCCTGTCGGCGACCGCGGTCGCGGCCCGCTTCGGCGCCGCGGCGGTCGGCGCGCACCAGATCGCCGTACAACTGTGGTTCTTCACCGCGCTGGTGCTGGACGCCCTCGCGATCGCCGCGCAGGCCCTGATCGGCGCCGCGCTCGGCGCCGGCGACGCGGCCGGCGCGCGGTTCCTCGCCCGCCGCGTCGCCCTGCTCGGCGGCGTGTGCGGCGTCGCGTTCGCGGTGCTCATCGCCGCCGGCGCCGGCGGCGTGCCGTCGTTGTTCAGCTCCGATCCGCAGGTACGCGAGCAGGCCATGGTGGCCTGGCCGTGGCTGGTCGCGCTCCAGCCGATCGGTGGCGTGGTGTTCGCGCTCGACGGGGTGCTGATCGGTGCCGGCGACGTGCGCTACCTGCGCAACCTCACCATCGTTGCCGCGCTGGGTGGGTTCCTGCCGGCGATCTGGCTGGCCTACGGCCTCGACCTCGGGCTGGGCGGGATCTGGGCCGGGCTGACGCTGTTCGTGGTGCTCCGGCTGATCGCGCTGCTGCTGCGGCTGCGTTCCGGCGCCTGGGCGGTGGTCGGCGCGGTCCGCTGACGCCGGTCAGCAGGACTGATGTGAACCGGGGCCGCCCATCCACGGCTCGACGACGAAGAACCCTTCCCCCAGGCGGGCGCAGTCGGCGTTGCTGGCGGTCGCTCGCGCGGAGACGAGCCAGAGACCGCGCTTGGCGGCGGGCACATCCTTCGACCGGGGGACCTCCCAGACCACCCGGTCGCGGATGGTGGCGATTCCGGCCCGGCCCGGTGTCGTCCGGGGCACGTCGAAGGCGTACATCCAGACGTATTCGGTGGTGATCCTCAGGATCGGCAGGCCGTTCGCGCCGGTGACGGCCCGGTAGCGTGTCTCGCCCCGCACCCGGATCTCGTCCGCGCTGTCCTGGGAGCCGATGCGGGTGGCGTAGTTCAGGAACGAGGCGTCGTCGAAGTCGGCACGTCGCTCGGAGCGGGCGGCCGGCGCCAACAACGCGAGAAACGGCTCCGGGTCGCCGACGATCATGCTGGTGTCCAGCCGGGTCTGTACCAACGCGGCCCGGACCTGGGACAGCGCCACGGCCACCTCGCGGGCGGTGAACGGAAACTGCGCCGTGGCCCGGGGCAGGGTGATCCCGGCCTCGCCGACCGCGAAATCCGCGCCGAGGGTGCCCGCGAAAAGGTCGCGCGGTTCGCCGACCTGGCTGAGTGGAAGCGGAGACGGGCTGGGGGAGGCCGACGCGACGGTGGTGCCGGTACGCACCCGGTCGACGGTGATCGTGCCGAGGACGGCGGTGCCGCCGATCAGCGCCAGTGCCAGCACTACCACAAGGGTGACGTAGCGCTTGCCGCTATGTCGGTGCCACACCATCCGGAACCGCTCGCCGCGGGTCAGTGGGGTGGCCGCGTCCTCGCCGGTCATCCAACTCGGCAACCGGACACCGTCACCACGGGTGGCGACGGCGTACGGGTCCGGCTCGGCCGGCGTGGTCTCGCGTTCGTTCAACGGGGGTCCCAGTGGGTGTGGGGTAGGGGGCAGATGATGATCGCATCGGGAGGTGCCGGTCGTGGTGCCCCGATGGTCAGACCTGGTGGTGCCTGATCCGCCACAGCAGGTAGGACGCACCCGCGACCAGCAACGTGGCCGTCACGGCCACCACCACGAAGGACACGATCGCGGAGAGCACCGGGCGCCGCTCACTGAACCGGGTCCGGTCCCGCCGGGCCCAGAGGCGGCGCCGCGCCGCCGCCAGCGCCGGAACGCCGTCGACCAGTTCGGAGACGCGGCGGCCGAGCGTACGTCGGGGCGGCTCCGGAGCGCGCATCCAGTCGGGCAGGTCCACCCGGGCGCGGTGCGGCCCGGTCGGCGGATCGGTGCTCATCGCGGATTCCTGTCGTTCGTGCGGGAAGGTGCGGGTCGGTGGCGCGGGGTCAGCAGGTGTCCGGGAGGTCGAGGGTCTTGTCCGGGTCGAAGACCGCGTCCGGATCCGGGTCGACGGGACCGCCGAACGAGGGCTTGCCGAGTGCGAGCAGGCCCTTGTCCCAGGCCGCGCAGTCGATGTTGGAGGCGTACGAGTCGGACTTCTCGATCCAGAGCCCGAGCGAGCCGCGGCGCACGTCGTCCGGGTGGGGCACGCTCCACACCACGGTGTCGTGCACCACCACGACACCGTCGCCCGGCTCGGCGCTCGCGGTGCGGAACGCGTACGCCCAGACGAAGTTCGTGGTGACCGCCAGGATCCGGATGCCGTGCGGATCCCTGGTGGCCCGGTAGCTGATCCGGCCCTTGACCCGGGGCTGGTCGGCGGTGAGCCGGGCGCCGGGGGCCAGCCGGGTGGCGTAGCTGCCCACCTCGCCGGAGGGGACGTCGCGGCGCAGGTCGGGCCGGGCGTCCGGCGCGAACTGGCGGACCAACCGCTCCGGATCCTTCGCGGTGAAGAACGCGCGGTCCAGCCGGGCGGTCACCAGCGCCTTGCGTACCTTGGCCAGCGTGTCGGCCACCTGCTTCTCGGTGAACGCGCCGGTCCGCTTGGCCCGGGGCAGCGCGATCCCGGCCGCGCCCTGCGGGAAGCCGGCGGCCGGGGTGCCGTCGAACGGCCCGGTGGCCGGTGGCGGCGACGCCGAGGTGACGGCCTGCTCGCCGCTGGGCGGGCTGACCGTCGGATGGGCCACCGGTGTCGCCTGCCAGCGTCGGTAGCCCTGGTAGCCGACCGTGGTGACCACCCCGGCGCAGGCCAGCAGCAGCACCGCGACCGCGCCGCCGAGCAGCTTGCCCGAGTGCCGGGCCAGGCCGATGCGCCAGCGTGCGAGGCGGGTGGGCTCGGCGTCCGGAGCGGCCTGGCGGAGCCACTCGGGAACCCGCCCCAGGGCATCCGCGGACAGCGGGTCGGCGGGGTCGGGCTCGGGGGTGGCGCGGTGATCGGTCATCGGACTTCCGAGGGCGGCGGACGAGGGCGCATGATCTTGACACCTCGTCGACCCCGGCGGTATCCCCCGCGGGGTCGGTCGCCGCCGTCTGGCAGGCTTGGCGGTCGTGAGCGCAGACGGTCTGATCGTGGTCGACAAGCCCGGCGGCATGACGTCGCACGACGTGGTGGCCCGCATCCGGCGGCTGGCCCGGACCCGCCGGGTCGGGCACGGCGGCACGCTGGACCCGATGGCCACCGGTGTGCTCGTGATCGGGGTGGGGCGGGCGACCCGGCTGCTCACCTACGTGATCGGCGCGGGCAAGAGCTACGCCGCGACGATCCGGCTCGGCCAGGCCACGGTCACCGACGACGCCGAGGGGGACGTGATCGCCACCACCGCCACGGCGGGGGTGACCGACGACGCGGTCCGGGCCGCGCTGGCGGCGCTGACCGGCGAGATCGACCAGGTGCCGAGCGCGGTGAGCGCCATCAAGATCAACGGAGAGCGGGCGTACAAGCGGGTCCGCGACGGGGAGAGCGTGGACCTGCCCGCCCGCCGGGTCACCGTCTCCCGCCTCGACGTGCTGGCCATCCGCCGGGACACCCCTGACGTGGTGGACGTGGACGTGGACGTGACCTGCTCGTCCGGGACGTACATCCGGGCCGTCGCCCGGGACGCGGGCCTGGCGCTCGGGGTCGGCGGCCACCTCACCGCGCTGCGTCGTACCGCGGTCGGCGGCTTCGCGCTGGCCGAGGCGGCCACCCTGGCGCAGCTCGAACAGCGCGCGCCGGAGGTGGTGAACCTGCCGCTGGACGCCGCCGCCGCGCGGTTCTTCCCGCGCCGGGACGCCACCGCCGAGGAGGCCCGCACGCTGTCCCACGGCGGGCCGCTGGCCCCGGCCGGGATCGCCGGTCCGTACGCGGTCTTCGATCCGGCGGGCGGGCTGATCGCTATCGTCAGCGAACGGGACGGGCGGGCCCGCGCGGAGATCGTGCTGGCCCCGGCCTGACGGCGCGCGGGCGGACAGGGGAGGAACGGCATGCAGCGGTGGCGGGGGTACGAGGCGGCGCCCGGCGGCTGGGGGCGTTCGGTGGTCACCATCGGCGTCTTCGACGGGGTGCACCAGGGGCACCAGGCCGCCATCGGGCACGCCGTGGCGCGCGCCCGGGAACTGGGTGTCAAGTCGGTGGTGGTGACTTTCGACCCGCACCCGGCCGAGGTGGTCCGCCCCGGGTCGCACCCGGCGGTGCTCACCGAGCCGGCCCGCAAGGCGGAGCTGATCGAGGCGCTCGGCGTGGACGTGCTCTGCGTGGTGCCGTTCACCGCCGAGTTCTCCCGGCTGCCGGCCGAGGCGTTCGTGCACGACATCCTCACCGAGCACCTGCACGCCGCGCTGGTCGTGGTCGGCGACAACTTCCGGTTCGGGCACCGGGCGGCCGGTGACGTGGCGCTGCTGGAGCGGCTGGGCCGCACGTTCGGCTTCGGCGTGGAGGGCGCCCCGCTGGTCGCCGAGGCGGGCACCGTCTTCTCGTCCACGTACATCCGCTCCTGCGTCGACGCCGGTGACGTGCGCGCGGCGGCGGCGGCGCTGGGCCGCCCGCACCGGGTCGAGGGCGTGGTGGTCCGCGGCGACCAGCGCGGACGTGAGCTGGGTTACCCCACCGCCAACCTGCTGACCCACCGGTACGCGGCGGTGCCCGCCGACGGGGTGTACGCGGCCCGGCTGGTGCGTCGCGGCGGCGACCCGCTCGTGGCGGCGGTGTCGATCGGCACGAACCCGACGTTCTCCGGCCGGGAGCGCCGGGTGGAGGCGTACGCCCTGGACTTCTCCGGTGACCTGTACGGCGAGCGGCTGGCGCTGGACTTCGTGGCGCACCTGCGCGAGCAACGGACGTACGACGCGATCGAGCCACTTGTCGCGCAGATCGCCGAGGACGTGGAGCGCACCCGACGGGCGGTGTCCTGACCCGCGGGGGGAGCCCTTGACCGGCCGGGCCGGTCAAGGGCTGGTAGGCTGACGGAGACGTCGGCTGACCGACGGGAGCCTCGCGTGCCTGCACGACGCCGCGGGCGCGAGGAATCCGGTCCGTCGCACCGGTCGCCACGACCGCTCCGACAGACCTCATCGAACCACCCACGAAACAGGGAGAACATGGCGCTCGACCAGGAAGCCAAGGCCAAGATCCGCCAGGAGTACGCGACCGCCGAGGGCGACACCGGTTCGCCGGAGGTGCAGGTCGCGGTCCTGACCAAGCGGATCGCGGAGCTGACCGAGCACCTGAAGGTGCACAAGCACGACCACCACAGCCGCCGTGGGCTGCTGCTGCTGGTCGGCCGGCGCCGTCGGCTGCTCAACTACGTCCAGAAGAAGGACATCAACCGCTACCGGTCGCTCATCGAGCGGCTCGGCCTGCGCCGATGACCTGACGGGGGAGTGGCCACTCGGCCGCTCCCCCGTTCCGGTACCACCAGAAAGAACCCCGGCCGCGCGACGACCCGAGAGGGAGCCGGTCAGCACCGGTCTCCGGTAGTGGCCCCCGGGAATCCCGGCATCATGCCGGCCCACCCGGGCGCTTCGATCGAAGACCGGCCGCCTGAGCAGTTCCCGTGTCGTCGGCCGACGACGCGAAGGAGCACCACAGCACATGACCGAGACCAACCTCGGCACCGAATCCCGCACCGCCGTGATCGACAACGGGTCCTTCGGCACCCGTGAGATCACCTTCTCCACCGGCCGGCTGGCCCGGCAGGCCGCCGGCTCCGTCGTCGCCCAGCTCGGCGAGACGGTCGTCCTCTCCGCCACCACCGCCGGCAAGCAGCCGCGTGAGTCGTTCGACTTCTTCCCGCTGACCGTCGACGTCGAGGAGCGGATGTACGCCGCGGGCCGGATCCCCGGCTCGTTCTTCCGCCGCGAGGGCCGGCCCAGCGAGGACGCCATCCTCACCTGCCGGCTGATCGACCGGCCGCTGCGCCCGTCGTTCGTCAAGGGCCTGCGCAACGAGGTCCAGGTCGTCGAGACCGTGCTGGCGCTCGACCCGCAGCACCCGTACGACGTGGTGGCCATCAACGCCGCCTCGATGTCGACCAAGCTCTCCGGCCTGCCGTTCTCCGGCCCGATCGGGGCGACCCGGGTCGCGCACGTGGACGGCCAGTGGGTCGCCTTTCCGACCCTGGAGGAGCTGGCCCGGGCCACCTTCGACATGGTCGTGGCCGGTCGCACCCTGGCCGACGGCGAGGTCGCGATCATGATGGTCGAGGCCGAGGCCACCCCGAACGCGGTGGCCCTGATCTCGGACGGCGCCACCGCGCCGACCGAGGAGATCGTGGCCAGCGGCCTGGAGGCCGCCAAGCCGGCCATCCGCGAGCTGTGCCGGGCGCAGAGCGAGCTGGCCGAGGTGGCCGCCAAGCCGGTCAGCGAGTTCCCGGTGTTCCTGGACTACTCCGACGACGCGTACGACGCGGTGGCCGACGTGGCCCGCGCCGACGTCACCGAGGCGCTCAAGATCGCCGGTAAGGCCGACCGCGAGGAGGCCCTGGACCGCATCAAGGCCAAGGTCGCCGAGGAGCTGTCCGGCCGCTTCGAGGGCCGCGAGAAGGAGCTGTCCGCCGCGTTCCGCTCGCTGACCAAGTCCGAGGTCCGCAACCGGGTGCTGCGCGAGCAGGTCCGCATCGACGGCCGCGGTCCGCGCGACATCCGGCCGCTGAGCGCCGAGGTCGGCGTGCTGCCGCGGGTGCACGGCTCGGCGCTGTTCGAGCGCGGCGAGACCCAGATCCTGGGCGTCACCACGCTGAACATGCTCCGCATGGAGCAGATGGTGGACACGCTGTCCCCGGAGAACCGCAAGCGCTACATGCACAACTACAACTTCCCGCCGTACTCCACCGGGGAGACCGGCCGGGTCGGCTCGCCGAAGCGGCGCGAGATCGGCCACGGCGCGCTGGCCGAGCGGGCGCTGATCCCGGTGCTGCCGTCGCGCGAGGAGTTCCCGTACGCCATCCGGCAGGTCTCCGAGGCGCTCGGCTCCAACGGCTCCACCTCGATGGGGTCGGTCTGCGCCTCGACGCTGGGCCTGCTCTCGGCCGGTGTGCCGCTGAAGGCCCCGGTCGCCGGCATCGCCATGGGCCTCATCTCCGACGAGGTCGACGGCAAGACCCAGTACGTGACGCTGACCGACATCCTCGGCGCCGAGGACGCGTTCGGCGACATGGACTTCAAGGTCGCCGGCACGCGTGACTTCGTCACCGCGCTCCAGCTCGACACCAAGCTCGACGGCATCCCGTCGGACGTGCTGGCCGCCGCGCTCCAGCAGGCGCACGAGGCCCGGCAGACCATCCTCGACGTGATGCAGCGGGCCATCGAGACGCCGGCCGAGATGTCCGACTACGCGCCGCGGGTCACCACCGTCAAGATCCCGGTCGACAAGATCGGCATGGTGATCGGCCCGAAGGGCCAGACCATCAACGCGATCCAGGACGAGACCGGCGCCGAGATCTCCATCGAGGACGACGGCACCATCTACGTCGGCGCGACCAACGGCCCGTCGGCCCAGGCCGCGGTGGACCGGATCAACGGCATCGCCAACCCGACCCTGCCGAAGGTGGGGGAGCGGTTCCTCGGCACCGTGGTGAAGACGGCCGCGTTCGGCGCGTTCATCTCGCTCCTGCCGGGCCGCGACGGCCTGCTGCACATCTCCAAGGTGGGCGACGGCAAGCGCGTCGACAAGGTGGAGGACTTCCTCAACGTCGGCGACAAGGTCGAGGTCGAGATCGCCGACATCGACGCCCGCGGCAAGATCTACCTGGACAAGATCCGTCCGGAGGGCGCCGAGGCGCCGGCCGCCGGCGAGGCCGCCGGTGGCGAGCGTCCGGCCGGCCGGGACCGCGGCGGCGACCGTGGCCCGCGCGACCGCGGCGACCGGGGTGGCGACCGCGGTGGCGAGCGTCGCTCGGAGGGTGGCGGTGAGGGCGGCGACCGCCCGCGTCGCCGTACCCGGCACAGCTGATCGACCGACCGGCCCGGGTGACGTCCGCGTCGCCCGGGCCGGCCCACGGCTCCAGGTCGCACGGCGGGCTGGAGCCGTCGTTCGTCCCACCCCACCCCTCGTGGCACGGAGAGCAGGTTTGTCGTGAGTTCGTCCACCCCGGCGGCACGGGCGGTCACCCGCACCCTCAGCGACGACCCGCTCGGCGGCACCGTCCGGCGCACCGTGCTCCCCAGCGGCCTGCGGGTGCTCACCGAGGCGATCCCGGCGATGCGCAGCGTCTCGTTCGGCATCTGGGTGGCGGTGGGCTCCCGGGACGAGACCGGGTCGCAGGCCGGCGCCGCGCACTTCCTGGAACACCTGCTCTTCAAGGGCACCAAGAAGCGCAGCGCGTTGGAGATCTCGTCCGAGATCGAGGCGGTGGGCGGCGAGACCAACGCGTTCACCACGAAGGAATACACCTGCTACTACGCGCGGGTGCTGGACGAGGACCTGCCGCTGGCCATCGACGTGATGTGCGACGCGGTCGCCGACTCGGTGCTGGCCGCCGCCGACGTGGAGACCGAACGCGGCGTCATCCTCGAAGAGATCGCCATGCACGACGACGAGCCCGGCGACGAGGTGCACGACCTGTTCGCCCGCGCCGTCTACGGCGACCACCCGCTCGGCCGGCTCATCTCCGGCACCGAGGAGACGGTCACGCCGATGACCCGGCGGCAGATCCAGAACTTCTACCGCAGCCGGTACACCGCGCCGCAGATCGTCATCGCCGCCGCCGGCAACCTCGACCACGCCGCCGTGGTCAAGCTGGTCCGGCAGGCGCTGCGGGGCACCCCGCTGGACACCGACCCGGCCGCGCCGGCGCCGCACCGCGCGACCACCCCGGCGGTACGCGTGAAGCCGGCCACCACACTTGTCGAGCCGAAGGAGACCGAGCAGGCGCACGTGCTGCTCGGCTGCCCCGCCATCGACCGCACCGACGAGCGGCGCTTCGCGCTGGGCGTGCTCAACAACGTGCTCGGCGGCGGCATGTCCAGCCGGCTGTTCCAGGAGATCCGGGAGCAGCGCGGCCTCGCGTACTCGGTCTACTCCTACGCCAGCCAGTACGCCGACAGCGGCGTGTTCGCCGTCTACGCCGGCTGCGCGCCCGGCAAGGTGGACGAGGTGCTGGCCCTGACCCGGGCCGAGCTGGCCCGGGTGGCCGCCGAGGGGGTCACCGAGGCCGAGCTGGTCCGCGGCAAGGGAATGAGCAAGGGCTCGTTCGTGCTCGGGCTGGAGGACACCGGCTCCCGGATGAGCCGGCTGGCCAAGGGCGAGCTGCTCTACGGCAACCTGATGCCGGTGGACGAGCTGCTGGCCCGGGTGGACGCGGTGACGCTGGCGGACGTGAACGACCTCGCCGCCGAGCTGCTCGGCCGGCCGATGTCGCTGGCCGTGGTCGGCCCGTTCGACTCCGGCGCGTTCCCGGTCGACCGCTGACCGGTCCGGCGGGTGGGGCGCGTCCCGATTGGGATAGGTTGTGCCCCGTGACTGACGTGCGGGAGAAGGGCCCGGCCGAGGCGGCGCGGGTCGGTGTGCTGGGTGCCCGGGGCCGGATGGGCCTGGAGGTCTGCAAGGCGGTCGACGCCGCCACCGACCTGGAACTGGTGGCCGCCGTCGACCAGGGCGACGACCTGGCCGCGGTGGCCGACGCCGGGGCCGGCGTGGTCGTCGACTTCACCACCCCCGACGCCGTCATGGACAACCTGCGCTGGTGCGTCGAGCGGGGCGTCCACGCGGTGGTCGGCACCACCGGCTTCACCGAGCAGCGGCTGGCCCAGGTGCGGGACTGGCTGGCCGACCGGCCGTCGGTGGGCGTGGTGATCGCGCCCAACTTCGGCATCGGCGCGGTGCTGATGATGCAGTTCGCGGCGCGCGCCGCCCGGCACTTCGAGTCGGTCGAGATCGTCGAGCAGCACCACCCGCGCAAGCTGGACGCACCGAGCGGCACCGCCACCCACACCGCGCGGCTGATCGCGGCGGCCCGCGCCGAGGCCGGTCTCGGTCCCGCGCCGGACGCCACCCGCGACGAGGTGGCCGGCGCCCGGGGCGCCGACATCGACGGGGTACGCGTGCACGCGGTGCGCGCCACCGGCCTGGTCGCCCACCAGGAGGTGCTGTTCGGCACCACCGGTGAGACGCTGACCATCCGGCACGACTCGTACGACCGGGCCTCGTTCATGCCCGGTGTGCTGCTGGCGGTCCGCGAGGTGGGTCGCCGGCCGGGCCTGACCGTCGGCCTGGACGCCCTGCTCGACTGATTCCCGCCGCGCCGGCCGGCCCGTCGGCTGCCGCCGGCCGGCGGTGTGCCGGTGCGGCCACCTGCGCCGTGCGGTGTGCGGCTGCGCAACGGCGATCAAGCGGCGCGGTCGTCGGCGGGTGCAGGCTGGGCACATGACCTCGACGGACGGACTCACCGGCCTCCTCGACGTGCTCCAGGCGGCGCTCGACGATCCGGAGGTCGCCCCGGTCGACCTGGCCGCGCGGGCCCACCTGTCCCGGTTCCACTTCGACCGGCTGGTCGCCGCGGCCACCGGCGAACCGCCGGGCGTGCTGCGTCGACGCCTGCTCCTGGAACGGGCGGCCCATCGGCTCGTCACCAGCGACCGGACCGTCCTCGACATCGCGGTCGAGGCCGGGTACGGCTCGCACGAGGCGTTCACCCGTGCCTTCCGTCGGTCGTACGGCTTCGCCCCGACCGCGGTCCGGCGGCGTCGGCCGCTGACCTTCCGCGAGCTGGAGTTGCCCTGCCCCAGCGGCGTCCACTTCCAACCGCCCGGTGGCCTGCGGCTGCCGGCCGCACGTCAGGAGACCCCGATGAACGTTCTCCAACATCTGGTCGACCACCACGTCCAGACGCTCACCGCGATCATCGACCGCGCCGCCGGTCTCGACGACCGGGTCCTCGACCGGCCCGTCACCGTGTCCGTGGAGACCATCGACGAGCAGCCGACGCTCCGCTCGCTGGTCAACGCCATGGTCACCCAGGAGGAGCACTGGCTCTCGGCGCTGCGCGGCGGGGAGTGGCCCGACGAGAGCGACCGGTCGATGACCGGCCTGGCCGCCCGGCACGCGGTCGCCGGCCGCGACTGGCGGGCCTTCGTGGCCCGGACGCTTGCCGACGGCACCCTGGCGGACACGTTCGTCGACACCACCTGCACGCCCCCGTCCACGCACACGTTGGGCGGCACCATCGGCCACGTGATCACCTTCGCCGCCGTGCGTCGGACCCTGGCGATCGGCGCCCTGCGCAGCGCCGGGGTCACCGACCTCGGCGCCGGCGACCCGCGCCCGTACCTCGACCGCGTCGCCCTCGCCGCCGCCGACTGACGTGAAGGAAGGGCCCCCGGTTAACGCAATACGCATAACAGGGGGCCCCTCCTGTCGCCTCCCGGGGCGGTCGGTGCCGGCGGACCCGACCGGGTCGCGGTGACCTCGGCGAAATCGATGGTCGGTGGGCGGAGCCGAGCCTAGGCTGACCGCCATGATCGACTCTGGAGAGCGTGACCGTCTCGGCCGCCGGGTGACCCTGCGGCCGGTGGACGACGACAACTGGCGGCCGGTGGCCGACGTGGCCCCGCGCGACGACCAGCGCGCCTTCGTCGCCGCGCTGGCCGCCCGCTACCTGCTGCTCTCCACGCACTCGGAGGTCTGGAACTCGCTCGCCGTGTACGCCGACGACACCGTGGTGGGGCACGTGATGTGGGGCGTGGACGACGACGGCTCCCGCTGGATCGGCGGCATGGTCATCGACGCCGCCGAGCAGGGCCGGGGGTTGGGCCGCGCCACGGTACGCACGCTGGCCGACTGGCTGGCCGAGGCGGGCCGGCCGATCCGACTGAGCTACCACCCGGACAACACCGCGGCCGCCGGTCTCTACACCGCACTCGGCTTCCGCCCGACGGGCGCGATGGAGGACGACGAACTGGTAGCCGAACTCCACCCCGCCCGACCCCACCGCCCCGACCCGACCCGAACTCCTTGATCACCGCCGTCGAGCACCCGGACCGGCTTCGGTGACCATGAAGTTGGCGGCGCTTGTGGAGATCGACAAGGCCGCCAACTTCATGATCAACGCCTGGGGGCGGTGGGGGTGGCGGGTTGGCGGGGGGTGGGGATGTGGGCGGGGTGCAGGGTGGGAGGCAGGTCCGTCAGGGTGGGGTGGCCGGTGTGGGTGACCGTGGCCGTCACCGGGGTGCCGGCGATGCGCAGGTTGGTCGCGCTGAGCGCGCCCAGTTCCGGGCCGGCCAGCGGGCGCAGGTCGACCCGGCCGTTCGGCACGTCGGGGTAGACGCCGAGACCGGCCTGGAGCAGCAGCACGGCCGACGCCGCCGACCAGGCCTGCGGGCGGCACGCCGCCGGGTAGGGCACGGGCCGGCCGAGCGCCGCCCGGTCGTCGCCGCCGTACAGCTCGGGCAGGCGGTAGTCGAACGCCTCGGCGGCGGCGAGCAGGCCGTCGGCGAGGCGTAGCGCCGCGTCCCGGTGCCCGTCGCGGGCCAGCCCCGCGAGCACGATCGCGGTGTCGTGCGCCCAGATCGAACCGCAGTGGTACGACAGCGGGCTGAACCCGGCGTCGTCGGTGGACATGGTGCGCAGCCCGAAGCCGCCGGCCATCGCCTCGGTGGAGAGCAGCGCCGCCACCTGGGCCGATTCGGCGTCCGACAGCAGCCCGGTGCCGAGCAGGTGGCCGATGTTGCTGGTCAGCGCGTCGACCGGGCGCTTGTCCCGGTCCAGTGCCAGCGCGGGTTGCGGGCCGTGGCGGCCGTCCACCCAGAACGCCGTGCGGAACCTCGTGGCGAGCCGGTCGGCGTAGCCGCGCCAGCGGTCGGCGTCCGGACGACCGAACGCGTCCAGCAGGTCCGCCCCGTCGGTGGCCGCCCGGTACGCGTACCCCTGCACCTCGGCCAGCACGATCGGCGGCGCGGCCAGCCGGCCGTCGCGGAAGCGCACCGCGTCGCCGGAGTCCTTCCAGCCCTGGTTGGCCAGGCCGTGGCCGGTGGTGTCGACGTACTCGACGAAGCCGTCGCCGTCGGCGTCGGCGTGCTCGCCGAGCCAGTGCAGCGCCGCCTCCAGGTGCGGCAGCAGCGGCTCGATCTGGTCGGCGGGCAGGCCCCAGCGCCAGGCGTCGTGCAGCAGGCTGACCCAGAGCATGGTCGCGTCGACGGTGCCGTAGTACGCGGGCGGCAGCCGCAGCCCCTCGTTCGGGGCGAACTCGTGCCGGCGCAGCTCGTGCAGGATCTTGCCGGGCTGCTCGCCGGTGGCCGGGTCGACCCGGGTGCCCTGCCGACGGGCCAGCACCCGCAGCGTGCCGGCGGCCAGCTCGGTGCCGAGCGGCAGCATCATCCGGGCGGCCCAGAGGCTGTCCCGGCCGAACAGGGTGAGGAACCAGGGCACGCCGGCGCCGAGGAAGACGTCCTCCGGGTGGGCCGGCTCGGCCAGGCGCAGCGCGTGCAGGTCGGCCAGGGACCGGTCGAGCAGCCGGAGCAGTCGGCGGTCGTCGGCGGCGACCCGGGGCTCGGCCCAGCCCGGGCCGGGCGGCGCGGCGGTCACCACGGCCCGCGGGTCGGTGACGGCGAGCCGCCAGCGCAGCGTGACCGAGTCGCCCGGGTCGACGGCGACCGCCCAGCTCAGGCGCGGTGCGACGGCGCGCTCGCCGGTGGCGTCCACGGTGGCGCCCGCGCCGGTCACGGTCACGGTGAGGCCGTCGGCGGCCCACTGCACCCGGCCCGGCTCGCCGGCCCCGGCCTCCAGCGGCTGACCGGCGTGGCCGGTCTTGACCTGCTCGATCGGGGCTAGATCGCAGGCCAGGTCCACGGTGACGGTGGTGCGGACCGGCTCGGCGGCGGTGGACGACACCACGATCTCCTCGGTGAGACCGGCCGGGCTGGCCCGTCGGGTGCGTTCGACCCGGACGGTCGGGTCGGGGGTGGGGTCACCGAGCCAGCGGGCCAGGGCGACGAAGCGGGCGCCGTGCGGGCCGGCGGCGCCGTTCGCGATCGGCTCCGGCGCCCGGTCGTCGAGGCGCAGCTCGGCGCGGGAGAGCACCCGGGCGTCGGCGTGGAAGACGCCCTGGACGCCGTGCGGCCGGAGCTGACCGGCCGCGTCGCCGAGCGCGCTCGTGGGGGCGTGCACCACCCCGACCAGGTCGTGCAGCAGTGGTTGGAGGCGGCGTTCGGTCACGGGGGAACTCCTGGTGCTGATCGGTGGCGCGGATGTCTTGACAACTGGCTGCGGCCGGGTGCAGAGTGCGAAACATTCCAGAAACTTTGAACGATCTAATCCTGCCGCATCGGCATTGGATCGTTCAAGGCGGCGAGAGGGATTTCGTGGGAGAAAAGGTAACCATCGCGACCGTGGCCCGGCATGCCCAGGTCAGCCGGCAGACCGTCTCCAACGTGCTCAACGCCCCGCACATCGTCCGCGAGGACACCCGCCGCCGGGTGCGGGAGGCCATCGCCGTGCTCGGCTACCGGGCCAACCAGGCCGCCCGCCAGATGCGGACCGGGCGGTCCCGGCTCATCGCCGTCCGCATCGAGCCCACCCGGGACGGCATCAACGGCTCCGTGCTCGACCGCTTCCTGCACGGCCTCACCGAGACCGCCGACGCCACCGGCTACCGGGTCATGCTCTACACCGCCCGCCACGACGACGACGAGATCGCCACCTACGACGACCTGCTCGGCGCGTACGACCTGGACGCGTTCGTGCTCACCGGCACCAAGCACCGCGACCCGCGTACCGCGTGGCTGGCCGAGCGGAAGGTGCCGTTCGTGACGTTCGGCCGGCCCTGGGACACGCCGGAGGCGCACCCCTGGGTCGACGTGGACGGCGCTGCCGGCACCGCCCAGGCCACCCGGCACCTGCTCGCCGCCGGCCACCGTCGGATCGCGTTCCTCGGCTGGCCCGCCGGCTCCGGCGTCGGTGACGACAGGCGCGCCGGCTGGCGTACCACGATGGCGGAGGTCGGCCTCGACGGCGCCGCACCGGACCGCGCCACCGAGGACGGCATCGCCGAGGGGGAGCGCGAGGCCCGCGCGCTGCTCGCCCTCGACGCGCCGCCGACGGCGCTGGTCTGCGCCAGCGACTCGCTGGCCCTCGGCGCGTGGCAGGCCGCCCGCGACGCCGGGACCGACGTGGCGGTCGTCGGCTTCGACGACACCCCGGTGGCCGCCGCGGTCGGGCTGAGCAGCGTCAGCCAGCCGCTCGGCGAGGCCGCCGCCCGCTGTGTCGAGCTGCTCACCGGGCTGCTCGACGGGCAACAACGCGACCCCCAACTGCTGCTCGACCCCTCGCTGGTGCTCCGGCACTCGGCGTGATCCCATCCCCCACCAGGAGAAACAGATGACACCACGGATGCTCACCCGGGCCGCGGTGGCCGGCGTCGCCGCCGTCGCCCTGCTCGGCTCCGCCGCCTGCGGCAGCGGCTTCGACGACTCGGCCACCGACACCAAGCAGTCCAGCGGCCCGGCCAGCCTGCAGATCCTGATCGGCTCCTCCGGCGACGCCGAGACCAAGGCCGTGAAGGACGCCGCCGCCGCGTGGGCCGGCTCCTCCGGCAACTCCGCCACCGTCACCCCGGCGCAGGACCTCACCCAGCAGCTCGGCCAGGCGCTGGCCGGCGGCACCCCGCCGGACGTCTTCTACGTCGACGCGGCCCGCTTCGCCGACTTCGCCAGCGTCGGCGCGCTGGAGCCGTACGGGGACAAGGTCGCCAACTCCGACGACTTCTACGAGAGCCTGCGCACCGCGTTCACCTACGACGGCAAGCTCTACTGCGCGCCGAAGGACTTCTCCACGCTGGCCCTCCAGATCAACACCGACCTGTGGGCCAAGGCCGGCCTGACCGACGCCGACGTGCCGACCACCTGGGACCAGCTCACCGCCGTCAGCCAGAAGATCAAGGCCAAGGGGCAGGTCGCGCTCGCGCTCGGCGACACCCGGGACCGCATCGGCGCGTTCATGGTGCAGAACGGCGGCTGGCTGATGAGCAAGGACGGCAAGCAGCCGACCGCGGACACCCCGGAGAACCTCCAGGCCCTCCAGTACGTCAAGTCGCTGCTCACCAACGGCTACGCGAAGTTCCCGAAGCAGCTCGACTCCGGCTGGTCCGGCGAGGCGTTCGGCAAGGGCAAGGCCGTGATGACCATCGAGGGCAACTGGATCAAGGGCGCACTGCAGAACGACTTCCCGAACGTGAAGTACAAGGTGGTGCCGCTGCCGGCCGGCCCGAAGGGTCAGGGCACGCTCTCCTTCACCCAGTGCTGGGGCATCGCGGCCAAGTCGAAGTACAAGGAGCAGGCGATCAAGTTCGTCGAGGCGATGACCGCCGGCGAGCAGCAGATCGGCTTCGCGAAGGCGTTCGGCGTGATGCCGTCCCGCCAGTCGGTCCGCGACCAGTACACCGGCGCGTTCCCGGCGGACAAGCCGTTCATCGACGGCGTCGAGTACGCCCAGGGCCCGGTGAACGCGCCGAAGATGGACAGCGTGCTGCGGGACCTGGAGGCCGGCCTCCAGGGCCTGACCACCGGTGACCCGAAGACGATCCTGGCCAACTTCGACAAGAACGCCAAGGCGGCGCTCGGCGGCTGAGGTGTGAGGAGGGGCCCCCTGTTAACAGACGGGTGTTAACAAGGGGCCCCTCCTTCCACCTTCCCCGAGCGAAGGAGGAGGGAATGGCAACGGACACGCTCGCCGCGCCGGGCACCGCGTCGGCCGGCCCGCCGCGTCGCCGTACGGGCGGCATCCGCAGTAACGAGAACCTGGCCGGCTGGCTCTTCGTCGCGCCGGTGATCGTGATCCTCGGGCTCTTCCTGCTGCTGCCGATCCTGATGGCGCTCTGGGTGAGCCTCACCGACTGGAACGGCCAGGGCAGCCCGTTCACCGGCGACGTGCCGTTCGTCGGCGGCGACAACTACAGCCGGCTGTTCACCGACGACGGGCTCGCCCGCCGCGACTTCATGACCGCCATCCGCAACAACATCTACTACGTGGCGATCGTGGTGCCGGTGCAGACCGCGCTCGCGCTCGGTCTCGCCCTTGTGGTCAACAACCGGCTGCTGAGGGGGAAGGGCTTCTTCCGCAGCGCGTTCTACTTCCCGTCCGTGACCAGCTCGGTCGCGGTCAGCGTGGTCTTCCTGTTCCTGTTCGCCAACTCCGGCGCGGTCAACCGGCTGCTCGGCCTGCTCGGCGTCGACGGGCCGGAGTGGTTCGCCGACGGTCGCGGCGTCCTGCACCTGGTCCTCGGCGCGTTCGGGCTGGACACCCCACCGGCCGCGCTCACCTCCGGCGGCCCGTTCGGGCTGAGCTGGTGGGAGTGGCTCTCCGGGCCCAGCGTGGCCATGATGTCGATCATCTGCCTGGTCATCTGGACCACCTCGGGCACGTTCATGCTGATGTACCTGGCCGCGTTGCAGAACGTCCCGGTGGCGCTGGACGAGGCCGGCATGCTCGACGGGGCGTCCCGCTGGCAGCGCTTCCGGTACGTCACGCTGCCGTTGCTCAAGCCCACCACGTTCCTCGTGGTCACGCTGGGACTGATCGGCTCCTGGCAGGTCTTCGACCAGGTGTACGTGATGAGCCAGGGTGACCCGGCCAAGACCACGCTCACCCCGGCGTACCTGTCGTACCGGACCGCGTTCCGCGACTTCGACTACGGCTCCGGCGCGGCCATCTCGTTCGTGCTGTTCCTGATCATCATCCTGCTCACCCTGTTCCAGCGCCGGCTGATGGCCGACCGGGACGGCAACCGGCGCGGCCGGTGGTGGCGGCGACGCGTACCGGAGGGGTCCTGACATGGCCGTGCTGACCGACCGGCCGGCGCCGGTCGCGCGCCGTCGCGACCGCGAGCCGCGCGCCCGGGCCAACCGCTTCCTCGGGTACGCCGTCCTGATCTTCTTCGGACTGGTCTTCCTCTACCCGTTCGTGATCCAGCTCGGCAACTCGTTCAAGACCGAGCCGGACGCGGCGGCCAACCCGCTGTCGCCGATCCCGGACCCGCTCACGCTGGCGGGCTTCGAACGGATCTTCTCCGGCACCAACTTCCCGCTCTGGCTCGGCAACTCGCTGCTGGTCACCGTGCTGGTCACGCTCGGCCGGGTGTTCTTCGACTCGCTCGCCGGCTACGCGTTGGCCCGGCTGCGCTTCCGGGGCCGGGCCGGGCTGTTCGCCGCCGTCATCGCGGTGATGGCGGTGCCGGGCGTGGTGCTGCTGATCCCGAAGTTCCTGGTGCTCAAGCAGATCGGCCTGTACGACAGTTACGCCGGCCTGATCGTGCCGCTGCTCGCCGACGCGGCCGGCGTGTTCATCATGAAGCAGTTCTTCGAGTCGATCCCGGTCAGCGTGGAGGAGGCGGCCCGGATCGACGGCGCCGGTGTCTTCCGCACGTTCTGGTCGGTGGTGCTGCCGATGGCCCGACCGGCGCTGATCACGCTGACCATCCTGTCGTTCCAGGGCTCCTGGAACGAGTTCCCGCACAGCCTCGTCTCGGTGCAGGACCCGGGCCTGTTCACGCTGCCCCGTGGCCTGGCCGACCTGGTCGGCGGCTCGCTCGGCAAGGGCAACCAGTATCCGCTGAAGCTCGGCGCGGCGCTGCTGGCCACCATCCCGGTGGCGGTGCTCTTCGTGATCTTCCAGCGTTACTTCGTGCGCGGCGCCAACGAGGGCGCGGACAAGGGCTGACCGGTGGCGCCGGCGGTCCCGCCCCGTGCCGGGACCGCCGGCGCCACCCGTCGAGGGCAGACCGGCGGCCGGCCGGAAACTCATCGCTGCGCCGGCGCCGCTTCCTCCGGGACGGCCACGTGCAGCCGGAGCTGGGGCACCAGCATGTCGTCCACGTCCAGCGCCCGGGTCGCGCCATCCGGCTCCCAGCCGGTCGAGCCGAGGAACGCGCGGGTCGCCGCGTCCGCGTCGAACGCCCACGCCACCGCGTGGGTGAGCCCGTCCGCGCGCCAGTGCTCGACGGCGGCGGCGAGCAGCCGGCTGCCGTGCCCGCGCCGCCCCCACCGCGGCTCGACCAGTAGGTCGGTCACCGCGGCCACGCCCGAGTCGAACGCGTCGGCCGGTTCGCCCGGGGCGAGCGCCTCGGCGTCGGCCGGACCGGAGGCGGCGAACCCCACCAGATACGATTGCGCGGCCTGTTCGACGGCGACCAGCACCCGGTGCGCGCCCGAGGGCGGCTCCTGCACCGCCGCGTCCCACCGCCGGGCGAGGTACGCCTCGTCCAGGTTGTCGAGCACGTGCCGGGGCAGGATCCGGCGGTACGCGACCCGCCAGGTCGCGAGCTGGATGCGTGCGATCTCGGCGACGTCCTCGGGACGCGCGGGGCGGACGTAGCCTGCAGCCATGGCACGTGAGCCTACGCAGGGCGAGGAGGAGGACGGTGGCGCAGGGTGCCGGGCGGACGACCGCGCAGGTCGTGGCCGTGGCGGCGCTCGCCGCGGCGGTCACCGGGTTCCTCTCCGTGGCGGCGGTGCGGCACGGCTTCTTCGACCTGAGGGTCTACCACGGCGCGCTCACCTACTGGGCGCGTGACGGCGGCGAGATCTACGACTTCCTCAAGGCCGGCACCCAGTACGGCTTCACCTACCCGCCGTTCGCGGCGCTCGTCATGCTGCCCATGGCGTACCTGCCGTGGGGCGCGGCGATCGTGGTGAGCGTGGCGGCGACGGTGGTGGTCAGCGCCGTGGTGATCTGGTGGCTGCTGGACCCGGTGGCCCGTCGGGCCGGCTGGACCCGCTGGTTCACGCTCGCGGTCGCGCTCTGCCTGGCCGCCGCGTACGAGCCGATGCGCGAGACGGTCAACTTCGGTCAGGTCAACATGCTGCTGCTGTTCCTGGTGGCGGTGGACCTGCTCCGGCTGCTGCCGGCCGGCAGCCGCTGGGCCGGCGTGGGCATCGGCCTGGCCACCGCGATCAAGCTGACCCCCGGCATCTTCATCGTCTACCTGCTGGTCACCGGCCGCTGGCGGGCCGCCGCGACCGCGGTCGGCTCGGCCGCCGTCGCCACGCTCGTCGCCGCCGGCCTCTTCCCGGACGCGTCCCGCGAGTTCTGGACCGAGGCGCTGTGGAACACCGACCGGGTCGGTGAGCTGGCGTTCGTCTCCAACCAGTCGCTGCGCGGCGTGGTCGCCCGGCTCGACCCGGAGCATCCGAGCACCGTGGCCTGGCTGCTGCTGGTCCTGGCCACGCTGGCGGTCTGGGGCTGGCGCTGCCGGGCCGCGGTGTCCGCCGGCGACGAGGCCACCGGCCTGGCCCTGACCGGTGCGGTGATGTGCCTGGTCAGCCCCGTGACCTGGGTGCACCACCTGGTCTGGCTGCTGCCGGGGCTGATCCTGCTGGTCGACAACGGCATGGCGGCCCCCGCCCGCAGCCGGCGGCGCCGTCTGCTGCTGGCCGCCGCGCTGATCGGGTACGCGCTGCTGTGCAGCCGGATCGTCTGGTCCTGGGAGAAGGACTTCACCGGCGTGGACGGCTTCCTCGGCAGCAACACCTACGTGTGGATCAGCCTGGCGCTGCTGCTCGGCCTGCCGATCCGCCGCTGGGCGGTCCCGGCCGACGGCGCCGGGCCGGCGGGCGACGCCGGGCCGGCCGGGTCAGCGGTCGAGCCGGGCGGTGTACCGCAGCTCGCGGAGCAGGACCGGATCGCGCCCACCGTGCAACGGCACCGGGTAGGCGGACTCCTCGCCGTCCGGTGAGTGCCCGGCCCGCTCGTAGAAGCGGCGGGCCCGGGCGTTGTCGGCGAGCACCCAGAGCCGGTACTCGGTCCAGCCCCGCCCGGCCAGCCCGGCCCGGGCGGCGGCGAGCAGCGCCGCGCCGGTGCCCGAACCCCAGTGCGCCGGCTCCAGATAGAGGGCCAGCAACTCGCCGTACGCCGGGTCGAGGTCGCCGCGGTCCTGGTTGTTCCGGTACGGCCCGAACGTGGTGAAGCCGGTGACCTCCCCGTCGGCCTCGGCGACAAGCGTGGTGAACGGGTGCTCCGGGTCGGCGGTGCCGAGGTCGCGGCGGCGCTGCGCCCAGGCGGCCGGGTTCAACCGGCGCAGCACCTCGGCGGGCATGATGCCGGCATACCCGGCCTGCCAGCCGTGGACGTGCACCCGGGCGATCGCCTCGGCGTCGTCCGGTTCCTCCCGGCGGATGGTGGGCACCCGTCCAGTTCTATGCCCCGGCGGTCGACCGGTCCAGCCGCCGCTCCGTCCGCGTCGTACCCGTGGATTAGGGTCGCGACGATGGCCGCACCGGAATCGCTCTCGCTCGCCCAGGCCCGCCGGGTCGCGCTGGCCGCCCAGGGCTTCGCCGACCCAACGCCTGCCGGCGTGCCCACCCGCCGGCACCTGCGCCGGGTGCTCGACCGGGTCGGGCTGATCCAGATGGATTCGGTAAACGTCCTGCAACGCGCGCACTACCTGCCGCTCTACAGCCGGCTCGGGCCCTACCCGACCGCGCTGCTCGACACCGCCGCCTACCGCCGCCCCCGCGAGCTGTTCGAATACTGGGCGCACGAGGCGTCGCTGGTCCCGGTCGGGCTGCACCCGGCGCTGCGCTGGCGGATGGCCAAGGCGCGCGACGAGGCGTGGGGCTGGATGCGCCGGATCGCGCAGGAGCAACCCGAGCTGGTCGCGTGGGTCCGCGACGAGGTGGCCGCCCGGGGGCCGCTCACCGCCGCCGAGATCGAGCACGACGCGCCCCGGGAGACCGGCAACTGGGGGTGGAACTGGTCGACCGTCAAGCGGGCGCTGGAGTTCCTGTTCTGGGCCGGTGAGGTCACCGCCGCCGACCGCACGAACTCGTTCGCCCGCCGCTACGACCTGCCCGAGCGGGTGCTGCCGGCGGCCGTGCTCGACGCGCCCACCCCGACCGTCGCCGAGGCGCACCGGGCCCTGGTGGCGCTCGCGGCCCGGTCGTTGGGCGTCGCCGCCGAGCCGGAGCTGCGGGACTACTTCCGCCTGCCGGTGGCCGGGGCCCGGCAGGCGATCGCCGAGCTGGTCGAGGCGGGCGAGCTGACCCCGGTCACCGTCCAGGGGTGGCGGCAGCCGGCCTTCCTGCACGCCGACGCCCGGCTGCCCCGCTGGGTGCGGGGCAACACGCTGGTCAGCCCGTTCGACCCGCTGGTCTGGGAGCGGGCCCGCACAGAGCGGCTCTTCGGCTTCACCTACCGCATCGAGATCTACGTGCCGGCGCCCCAGCGGGTGTACGGCTACTACGTGCTGCCGTTCCGGCAGGGTGAGCGGTTCACCGCCCGGGTCGACCTCAAGGCCGACCGGAAGGCGGGCGTCCTGCTGGTGCCGGCGGCCTGGCTGGAGCCGGGCGCCGACCCGGGGGAGACGGCCGTTGCGCTCGCCGCCGAGCTGTACCGGCTGGCCGGCTGGCTCGGCCTGGACGCGGTCGCCCCGCCGGCCGCCGGTGACCTGGCCGCGCCGTTGGCCGCCGCGCTGGTGGGCGTGGCCGGTGTACGGTGACCTCGTGACGAGCGTCGACCGGCCCGCTACCGCACCGCACCCGGACGCGGAGGCACCCGCACACGCCGAACCGCACGGGCACGTCGAGCCTGACGGCCACGCAGGGCCCTCCGGTCCTGCCGAGCCTTACGGCCATCCCGGGCCGGTGGCGTGGCCGGTCGGGGCGGCCTACCAGCCCGTCGAGCCGGACCGGTTCACCCGCATGGTGCTGCGCCTGCACGACCGCGCCCCGCGTTGGGCGGTGCCGCTGGCCGCGCTGGCCTGCGTCGGCCTCGGCATGACGTACGCGTTGATCAGCGACCCCACCCGGAGTGATCCGGACGCCCGGCCGACCTGCCTGCTCAAGCTCACCACCGGGCTGGACTGCCCGGGCTGCGGCGGCACCCGCGCGCTCTGGTTCGTGCTGCACGGCGACCTGCCGGCCGCCGCCCGGCACCACTTCCTCTTCGTCTTCGCGCTGCCGTTCCTGGCCTGGCTCTTCGTCGCCTGGGCCGGCAACCGGGCGTTCGGCTGGCGACTGCCCGAGCCGCAGTTCAGCCCGAAGGTGCTCGGCGGTTTCCTGGCCGCCTGGGCGGTCTTCTCGGTGGTCCGCAACCTGCCCTGGGCGCCGTTCCCCTCGCTCTACGTCTGACCGCCCGCCGGCCCGGGCACGCCGACGCCCGGTCGGCCGCGTGCCCGATTTCCACGCCGGACGACGGGCAACTACAGTCCTCGGCATGCCGGAGATGGTGCAGCCCCAGGTCAAGCTGATCGCGTGGACCCAGTTCCAGGCGCCGGACGAGGTGCCGTGGTCGACCGACGCCGACGGCGGGCAGGCGCTCGCCGAGTTCGCCGGCCGGGCCTGCTACCAGAGCTGGAAGAAGCCGAACCCGGTCACCGCGACGAACGCCGGCTACCTGGCGCACATCCTGGAGGTGGGTCACCTGTCCGTGCTGGAGCACGGCTCGGTGAGCTTCTACTTCAGCGGCGTCTCCCGGTCGTTCACGCACGAGCTGATCCGGCACCGGCACTTCTCCTACTCGCAGCTCTCCCAGCGCTACGTGCCCGAGCGGGACGCCGCCATGGTCGAGCCGGCGGTGATCGCCGAGGACCCGGAGCTGCACAAGAAGTTCGTCGAGGCGTCCGAGGCGGCGGTGCGCGCGTACACCGATCTGCTGGAAGGGCTGGAGGCCCGCTTCACCGACGAGCCCAACCCGACGCTGCGCCGCAAGCAGGCCCGGCAGGCGGCCCGGGCCGTGCTGCCGAACGCGACCGAGACCCGGATCGTGGTGACCGGAAACTACCGGGCGTGGCGGCACTTCGTGAAGATGCGCGCCACCGAGCACGCCGACGTGGAGATCCGCGAGCTGGCGATCGAGTGCCTGCGGCAGCTCCAGGGCGTCGCGCCGAACGTCTTCGCCGACTTCGTGATCACCACGCTGCCGGACGGCACCGAGGTGGCGGCGTCGCCGCACGCGGAGTGAGTCGTCTCCCTTCGCCGCCGGGGCACCGGTGGTCGTCCGCTAGGTTGTGAACATGACGCACGACCACTCCGCCGCCCTGGACCGCGGCGCGTCGCGCCCGTTCGGGCGGGTGATCACGGCCATGGTGACGCCGTTCACCCCTGACGGCGCGCTCGACCTCGACGGCGCCGCCCAGCTCGCCCGGCACCTCGTCGACGAGCAGGGCAACGACGCGCTGGTGCTCAACGGCACCACCGGTGAGTCGCCGACCACCACCGACGCGGAGAAGGAGACGCTGATCCGCGCCGTGGTCGAGGCGGTCGGCGACCGGGCCCGGATCGTCGCCGGGGTGGGCACCAACGACACCCGGCACACCGTCGAGCTGGCCGCGCAGGCCGAGAAGGCCGGCGCGCACGGCCTGCTCGTGGTCACCCCGTACTACAACAAGCCGCCGCAGGCCGGGCTGCTGCACCACTTCACCACCGTCGCGGACGCCACCGGGCTACCGGTGATGCTCTACGACATCCCGCACCGCTCCGGCGTCGCGATCGCCACCGACACGCTGGTCAAGCTCGCCGAGCACGGCCGGATCGTCGCGGTCAAGGACGCCAAGGGCGACCTGATCGCGACCTCGGAGGTGCTGGCCCGCAGCGACCTCGCGTTCTACAGCGGTGAGGACGCGCTGACCCTGCCCGCCCTGGCGATCGGCGCGGTCGGCGTGGTCGGCACGTCCACGCACTTCACCGGCGTGGCGACGAAGCAGATGATCGAGGCGTTCGAGGCGGGCGACCACGCCGGCGCGCTCGCCCTGCACCGGCGGCTGCTGCCGCTCTACACCGGTATCTTCCGCACCCAGGGCACGATCCTGGTCAAGGCCGGCCTCACGGCACACGGCCTGCCGGCCGGCCCGGTGCGACCGCCGCTGGTGGAGGCCACCGGCGACGAACTGGCCCAGCTGCGCGCCGACTGCGCCGCGGCGGGCCTGCCCCTGCCCGAATGATTCAACGACACGACGGACGCCGCGCGCGGCGTCGCAGAATGAGGTGACGCGTGACCGAGGCGCACATCGACGGTGAGCTGCCCCCGCCGCTGCCGGAGGGCGGCCTGCGGATCATGCCGCTGGGCGGACTCGGCGCGATCGGCCGGAACATGACCGTCTTCGAGTACGACGGCAAGCTGCTGATCGTCGACTGCGGGGTGCTCTTCCCCGACGTCGAGCAGCCGGGCGTGGACCTGATCCTGCCCGACTTCGGCCCGATCCTGGACCGGCTGGCCGACGTGCAGGCGATCGTGCTCACCCACGGCCACGAGGACCACATCGGCGCGGTGCCGTACCTGCTCGCCCACAAGCCGGACATCCCGCTGGTCGGGTCCCAGTTCACGCTGGCGCTGGTCGAGGCGAAGCTGGCCGAGCGGCGGATCCAGCCGTACACGCTGACCGTGCGGGAGGGCGGCCGGGAGCGGTTGGGCCCGTTCGAGTGCGAGTTCTTCGCGGTGAACCACTCGATCCCGGACGCGCTGGCGGTGGCCATCCGCACCCCGGCCGGCCTGGTGCTGCACACCGGCGACTTCAAGATGGACCAGCTTCCGCTGGACGGGCGGATCACCGACCTGGCCGGCTTCGCCCGGCTCGGCGCCGAGGGCGTCGACCTGCTGCTCTCCGACTCGACAAACGCGGAGATCCCCGGCTTCGTCACGCCGGAGCGGGAGATCGGGCCGGTTCTCGACTCGATCTTCGCTAAGGCCAAGGGGCGGATCATCGTCGCCTCGTTCGCCTCGCACGTGCACCGGGTGCAGCAGGTCTTCGACTCGGCGGCCGAGCACGGCCGCAAGGTGGCGCTGATCGGCCGGTCCATGGTCCGCAACATGGGCATCGCCCGGGACCTGGGCCTGCTCAACATCCCGGCCGGTCTGGTGGTCAACATCGAGGAGGCCACCAACCTGCCGCCCGAGCAGATCGTGCTCATGTCCACCGGCTCGCAGGGCGAGCCGATGAGCGCGCTGGGCCGGATGGCCAGCGGCGACCACCGGCACATCACCATCGCGCCGGGCGACACCGTGGTGCTGGCCTCGTCGCTGGTGCCCGGCAACGAGACCTCGGTC
Source organism: Micromonospora sp. NPDC049240 (assembly GCF_040647835.1). NCBI lineage: Bacteria > Bacillati > Actinomycetota > Actinomycetes > Micromonosporales > Micromonosporaceae > Micromonospora > Micromonospora sp. NPDC049240. The sequence continues at coordinate 409,418 of NZ_JBEZCX010000002.1, read as the reverse complement.
TACCGGGTGATCAACCGGCTGGCCCGGGCCGGCGCCGTGGTGGTGCACAAGGACGTGGCGAAGGTGCACGTCTCCGGGCACGCCCCGGCCGGCGAACTGCTCTACCTGCTCAACGTGGTGCGGCCGAGCAACCTGATGCCGGTGCACGGCGAGTGGCGGCACCTGCGCGCGCACGCCCGGCTCGGCATCGAGTCAGGTGTCGCGCCGGACCGGGTGGTGCTCTGCGAGGACGGCGACGTGGTCGACCTGGTCGAGGGCCGGGCCAGCCTGGTCGGGCGCGTGAAGAGCCGGTACGTCTACGTCGACGGCCTCGCCGTGGGCGACGTCAGCGAGTCGTTGCTGACCGAGCGCCGGATCCTCGGCGACGGCGGCTTCATCGCCACCACCGTGGTGGTCGACTCGGTCACCGGCAAGGTGGTCGCCGGGCCGACCGTCTCGGCGAAGGGCTTCTCCGAGGACCCGGCCGCGTTCAACCCGGTGGTGCCGCTGGTCACCGAGGCGCTGAACCGGGCCGCCGCGGACGGCATCACCGACCCGCACCAGCTCCAGCAGATCGTCCGCCGGACGGTGGGCCGCTGGGTCAACGACGCGTACCGCCGTCGGCCGATGATCGTCCCGACCGTCGTCGAGGTCTGACCCGACGGTTCCACGCGCCGGTCCACCGTCCGCGGTGGGCCGGCGCGGTCGCGTTCCGGGTGCGCCCCGACACGCTGCGTCGAAACCGTGTGCCGGTCCTCAACCGATGGGCGTCCGGCTCCGTACCCCCGGTCGGTCGGCGTGCCCCCGCGCCGGCCGGGAGGAGCGTGGCGGATGGACCGCAGACGGATGACAGCCATCGGCGTACTGGTGGCGGCGGCCGGCCTGACGGCGGCGGTGACGCTGCCGTCGTTCGCCGGTGAGGAACCCCGGCGGGCGGCCCCGGCCGGCGACGGCATCGCCCCGGAGGTCCTGGACGCGCTGGGCCGCGACCTCTCGCTCACCCGCGACCAGGCGGTCCGCCGGCTGAAGACCGAACGCTGGGCGGCCGGCACGGTCAGCAGATTGCGCGCCGAACTCGGCGCCGGCTACGGCGGGAGCTGGCTCGGCGACGACGGCGTCACGCTCCACGTGGCGGTGACCGATGCGGCCGGGGCGGCGCGGGTCACCGCGGCCGGCGCGGTGCCGAAGCGGGTGCAGCGGGGCGTCGCCGAGTTGGACGCGGTGAAGACCCGGCTGGACGCGGCCGGCGCGGACGCCAGTCCGGACATCGCCGGCTGGTACGTCGACGTGGCCAGCAACTCCGTGGTGGTGGTCGCCCGGCCCGGCGCGGAGGCCGCCGGCCGCCGGTTCGCCGCCGCCGGCGGGACCGCCGGCCCGGTCCGGGTGCGGACCGCCGACGAGGCCCCGCGCCCGCTGTTCGACGTGCGGGGCGGCGACGCGTTCTTCATCAACAACGCCGGCCGCTGCTCGGTCGGCTTCTCCGTGGTCGGCGGCTTCGTCACCGCCGGGCACTGCGGCCGGCCGGGGGACCGCACCACCGGCAGCAACCGGGTCGCCCAGGGCACGTTCGCGGCCTCGTCGTTCCCCGGCGACGACTGGGCCGTGGTCGAGACCAACGGCGACTGGACGCCGCAGGGCGTGGTGAACGACTTCAACGGCGGCACGGTGCCGGTGAACGGCTCCACCGAGGCCCCGGTCGGCGCGTCGATCTGCCGGTCCGGCTCCACCACCGGCACCCGCTGCGGTGTGGTGCAGGCCAAGAACGCCACCGTCAACTATCCGGAGGGGACGGTCACCGGGCTGACCCGGACCGACGTCTGCGCCGAGCCGGGCGACTCCGGCGGCGCGTGGCTCTCCGGTGACCAGGCGCAGGGTGTCACCTCCGGTGGTTCCGGCGACTGCACCCGGGGCGGCGTGACGTTCTTCCAGCCGGTCAACGAGATCCTCCAGCGCAACAACCTGACGCTGGTCACCGCCGGCGGCCGGCCGGCGCCCGCGGAGCCACCGGCCGGTGGCGACCAGACCGCCCCGCCGGCCGCGACGCCGCCCGCCGAGCCGCCGGCCGGCGACACCGAGTGCACCGGCCAGGTGAGCCGCACCGGCCGGATCGCCGCCGGGCGCGCGCAGGTGCAGCCGGACGGCCGCTTCTTCCGGGTGGCCGGTGGCGCGCAGGAGGCCTGCGTCGTCGCGCCGGACGGCGCCCGGGTGGTGCTGGAGCTGCAACGCTTCACCGGCGGCGCGTTCCGCACCGTCGCCCGCGCGGCCACCGCCGACGGCGCGGCCACGCTGACCGCCGACACCCCGGCCGGCGCCTACCGCTACCGCGTGGTCGGGCTGTCCGGCGCCGGCGACTACACGGTGGCGTTCTCCGCCCGCTGACCGCCGCCCCCCCGAGACCGCGGCCCCCGATCCCCACCGCCCGGTGGTCGGGGGCCGCGCCGCGTCGGCGGCACGGTCCCTCCGGGCATCCCCACCGCCCGACGCCGCGCGGGCCGCGTGCGGCTCAGCCCAGGGCGGCGACCGCGTCGGCGTACGCGGTGCCGGTGCGGACGGCGGCGGCCACCAGCACGGCCAGTTGGGTCGGCGCGACGCCGCAGGACAGGTCCGTGGTGACACCGGCGGCCAACACCAGCGTCCCGTCGCCGGGCTCGTGCACGTAGGCGGCGGGCAGCAGGCGGTCGTGGTTCCAGGCGTTGCAGAACGCGTACGCCTCGGCGCGTCGGTCGGCCGGCAGCGTGCGTGCCGCCACCACCCGGGCGTGCAGCACCTCGCCGAGCACGCGGAACTGGATCGTGGCCTCGCCCCACCGGCCGACGAGCGTGCCGTCCGGCTCCGCCGTGACCGCCTCGCGGCGCGCCGCCAGCGCGGCGGCGAGCAGCGCGGCGTCCAGCGGGGCCGGCTCCTCCGGGCCGGGCGGGCCCGGGTCGGCCGGGTCGGCCTCCGGCTCCTCGTCGAACTCGCTCTCGGCCGCCAGCGACACCGGCCCGGCGAGCGGCCGTTCGGCCAGCCAGGAGGCGATCCGGCCGGACTGGTGCCCGGTGCCGTTGCGGGCGTCGAAGCTGCCGGCCAGCGCAGTGGCCAGCGCCTGGAGCTGTGCGCCGAGCGTGGCCACGTCCACCTCGGCCGCCGGCCGGGAGCCGTGCCCGGGACGGTGGATCCGCCGCCCGCCGAGACCGGCCTCCGCGGCCAGCCCGCAGAGCAGTGCGCCGGCCGCGGCGAACTCCATCGCGGACAGGTCGTCGGCCGGCCGGTCCAGCCGGGGCAACTGCTCGGTCAGCAGCTCCAGGCCGCGGTGCGGGTACCCGCCGAGCGCGCAGAACCGCAGGTGCGTGGCGAGCAGCGGGAACGCGGCCCGCTCCCGACGGTGCCGGCGGTACGCGCGGACGTGCGCCCGCGCCGCCCGCTCCACCGCGCCGGTACGCAGCCACGGCAGCAGCCCTGCCGTGAGTGACCGTTCGGGCTGGTCGGTGCAGTCCGGCGCGCCGTCCGCCGCGTCGCGTTCGCCGTCGTGCGGGCCGTGCCGGCCCAGTGCCGCCAGGGCCGCCTCCGGCTCACCCCAGCCGGTCAGCAGCTCGGCCCGCCGGGCCGGGGCGCAACCCGGGCAGCCGCCCACCGGGTCGGCCGCGTCCCCGGCCGTCCACCGCTGGTACGCGCGCCGGGCGGCCGGCTCGTCGCCGAGGTGGTCGGCGATCCGGCAGCGCAGCTCGGCGACCGGCGTGGCGTCCGGGCCCAGCTCGTCGGCGAGTTCGTCGGTGAGCGACCGGATCTGGTCCAGCCCGACCCGGGGGGTGCCGAGCGCCGCCTCCACCGCCTGCCGCTGGTGCCGGCGCAGCCGGACCAGCTCGTCGGGGTGGGCGTCGAGCAGCCCCGGATGCCGGGCCAGCGTGGCCCGCAGGCGGCGTACCGGCTCCACGGTCCGCCACCGCTCGCCCCGGTGCAGGTACGCCTCGACCAGCGCGAACCGCGCCGACAGGGCGGTACGCGGGTCGTCGGCGGCGTCGGCGCGGGCCGCGATCCGGTCCAGCTCGGCGCAGCGTTCCTCGTCGTCCGGCCGGTCCCGGGCGTCGGCGAGCGCGGCGGCCAGCGCCCGGTCGCGGGCCGTGGTCACCGGAGCGTCCCGCCGGGCAGGTCGGCGACGGCGGCGGCGAGTTGGCAGCCGGTGGTGACGCCGCAGTCGATCAGCCGGTCGAGCTGGTGCGGGGTGACGCCGCGCTCCAGGTCGGTGGTGACCTCGCCGCAGACCTGGGCGACGCCGTCGTCGTCGACGTGCACGTACGCCTTGGGCCAGAGCCGGTCGTGGTTCCACGTGTTGCAGAACGCGTGCAGCCCGGGGACCTGTTCGATGCCGAACCGGTGCGCGGCGACGGTGCGCACCTGGAGCAGCTCGCCGGCCGCGCCCCGGCGGTGGAACCAGATCAGGCTGCGTTCCCAGCGGCCGACGAGCGCGCCGTCGGATTCCTCGGCCACCGCGTACCCCCGGTGGGCCAGCACGGCGGCGATCAGCTCGCCGGTCAGTGGCCGCAGTGCCTGCGGGTGTCCGGTCAGGGGACCGTCCGGACAGTCCTCGATCTCCGGCGACGCCATCGGGCATCCCTTCTGAGGCGAATAACACAAACGACGGCCCGGCCCGCGCTGCGACACGCGCACCCGACCCGGAAAAGCGGCGTTCCGCCGGTTACCGCCGTTACCGTGACTCTATGGCGGGCCGTACCTCTCAGGCGAGCCGGCGGCGCGGCGCGTCGCCGCGCGGAACCACGAACAACCGTGCCCGTCAACCGGCGAAGAAGGCGGCGCGCAAGCCGGTCCGGCGGCGGCCGACCCGCGGGCCGAGCCCGGCCGCGTTCGTCGGCGGCGCGGTCAACGCACTGTGGATGGGGTTGGCGCACTCGGTCGGCTGGGCGTTCCGGGCCGCCGGCCGGCAGGCCGCGTCCACCCGGGAGCTGGACCCGGAGCACCGCCGCGACGGGGCCGGCCTGCTCCTGTTCGGGCTGGCCATCCTCGCCGCGGTGGGCATCTGGGGCGGCGGCGCGGGTCCGGTCGGCCGGCATCTGGCCGACACGGTGCGCCTCTTCTTCGGCGCGATCTCCATCGTGCTGCCGGTGCTGTTGATGATCGGCGCGTGGCGGTTGATGCGTACGCCGGTGGACCCGGAGCATCGCGGTCGCGGCCTGGTCGGCTGGGGTTCGATGCTGCTGGCCACCGCCGCGATGCTGCACATCGGGCAGAACCCGGTCGACGAGGTGCAGCGCGACTACGCCGGCGGCCTGATCGGCGCCGGCCTGGGTGACCTGCTGAAGTCGGCGGTGACCGCCTGGGTGGCCATGCCGTTGCTGTTCCTGCTGCTGGTGTTCGGCCTGCTGGTGGTGACCGCGACGCCGATCAACCGGATTCCGGAGCGACTCGGGCTGCGCGCCGGCCTGATCCCGTCCGACGACGTCGAGGTGGAGGAACCGGTCGAGGTCGCCGCGCCGCCGAAGCCGGCGCGCAAGCGGCCGGCGAAGCGGCTCCCGCCGCCGCTGGACCCACCTGACCCGGACGACGAGCTGGCCGGCGTGGACCTCCAGGAAACCATCGTGCTGCCGCGCAAGATGCCCAAGGTGCCGGCGAACCGCAAGCCGGCCGAGCCGCCGGAGCACTCGCCGCTGCCCACCCGCGCCGAGCAGCTCGCGCTCACCGGGCTGGCCGGCGACTACACGCTGCCGCCGGCCAACATGCTCGGCGCCGGCGCCGCGCCGAAGACCCGGAGCAAGGCCAACGACGAGGTGATCGCGGCGCTGACCGGCGTGTTCGACCAGTTCGGGGTGGACGCCGAGGTCACCGGCTTCACCCGGGGCCCGACCGTGACCCGCTACGAGGTCGAGCTGGGGCCGGGCGTCAAGGTCGAGCGGATCACCCAGCTCTCCCGCAACATCGCGTACGCGGTGAAGTCGCCGGACGTGCGGATCCTCAGCCCGATCCCGGGCAAGAGCGCGGTCGGCGTGGAGATCCCGAACACCGACCCGGAGAACGTGTCGCTCGGCGACGTGCTGCGGTCGCGCAACGCGACAAGCGACCACCACCCGATGGTGGTGGCGCTCGGCAAGGACATCGAGGGCGGCTACGTGGTGGCCAACCTGGCGAAGATGCCGCACATCCTGATCGCGGGCGCCACCGGCGCCGGCAAGTCGTCCTGCCTGAACTCGCTGCTGGTGTCCATTCTGACCCGGGCCACGCCGGACGAGGTGCGGCTGCTGCTGATCGACCCGAAGCGCGTCGAGATGACCGGCTACGAGGGCATCCCGCACCTGGTCACGCCGATCGTCACCAACCCGAAGAAGGCGGCCGACTCGCTGGAGTGGGTCGTCCGCGAGATGGACATGCGCTACGACGACCTCGCCGCCAACGGGGTCCGGCACATCGACGACTTCAACCGCAAGGTGCGCAACGGCGAGATCAAGGCCCCGCCCGGCAGCGAGCGGGAGATGCGCCCCTACCCGTACCTGCTGGTGATCGTGGACGAGCTGGCCGACCTGATGATGGTCGCGCCGCGCGACGTGGAGGACTCGGTCGTCCGGATCACCCAGCTCGCCCGCGCCGCCGGCATCCACCTGGTGCTGGCCACCCAGCGCCCCTCGGTGGACGTGGTCACCGGTCTGATCAAGGCGAACGTGCCGTCCCGGTTGGCGTTCGCCACCTCGTCGCTCGCCGACTCCCGGGTCATCCTCGACCAACCCGGCGCGGAGAAGCTGCTCGGCCGCGGTGACGGCCTGTTCCTGCCGATGGGCGCGTCGAAGCCGGTGCGCATCCAGGGCGCCTGGGTGACCGAGCGCGAGATCGCCGACGTGGTCAAGTTCTGCAAGGACCAGCGCGAGCCGGAGTTCCGCAAGGACGTGCTCGCCCCGGCGCAGGACAGCAAGAAGAAGATCGACGAGGACATCGGCGACGACCTGGACCTGCTGGTGCAGGCCGTGGAGCTGGTGGTCACCTCGCAGTTCGGCTCGACCTCGATGCTCCAGCGCAAGCTGCGGGTCGGCTTCGCCAAGGCGGGCCGGCTGATGGACCTGATGGAGACCCGGGGCGTGGTCGGCCCGTCCGAGGGCTCCAAGGCGCGCGACGTGCTGGTCAAGCCGGACGAGCTGGAGGAGGTCCTGGTCGGCCTGCGGGGCGGCGAGGAGTAGACCCGGTCACGACGAGGGCCCGCCGGAGAACGGCGGGCCCTCGTCGTGCGGGTGGTGCGATCAGGCGTTCAGGAGCGCGGCGGCGATGATGAAGCCGAGGACGGCGCCGGCGACGCTCGCGGCGGCGGCGTACCAGCCGAGGGGCTTGTCGCCGAGCACGGCGCCCACGATGCCGAGGATGACGCCGAGGACCCCGAAGATCAGCGGGGACAGGAAGAGCGCGAGCGCCGCGAAGACGAACGCGATGATGGTGCAGATCCGGGCGGCGTTGCTGCGCGGACGGGCGGTGGCGTGGACGTCGGCCATGGGGTCCTCCGTGAGTGATCTTCTCGATGAGCTGGGGATCACCTACCCCGGCGCGGCGGCTGTCCAAACCGGATGACGCATCGGTCAGTGGAACACCTTGAGGCCGACCACGCCCGCGACCACCAGCAGCAGGCAGGCGATCCGGGGCAGGTTGGCCGGCTCGCCGAGCGCGACCATGCCGACCAGCGCGGTGCCCACCGCACCGATGCCGACCCACACCGCGTAGCCGGTGCCGACCGGGATGTCGCGCAGCGCGTACGCCAGGCCGGCCATGCTGCCGACGAGCGTGACGGCGAAGACGGCGGAGGGGACGGGGCGGGTGAAGCCGGCGCTGCGGTCCAGGGCGATCGCCCACGCGGTCTCCAGCAGTCCGGAGAGCACCAGCACGATCCAGGCCATGACGGATCACCTCTGACGGGCGGGCCCGGCGATCGGCCGGGCGGCGGTCGGTTCACGCGGGGCGTCGTGCCTGACCGGGTACGCCCACCACTCGTCCGGGGCGGCCCGGGGACCGCCACGGCCGACGCTAGCACCGGCGGGTCGGGTCGGGCGGCGTGGTGACGAAGCCCACCATCACTGGAGTTGACGTCAACTTCAGGTTGCACGATGGGTCCATGACGGTGCTCTTCTCCGACGAGGACGTGGCGGCGGTCGTGGACGCCCCGCTCACCGTCGCCGCCATGCGGCACGCGTTGCTGGCCTCGTACGCCGGGCGGCTGATCGCCCCGCCCCGGGCGTCCGCGTCGCTCGGTGGCGGCCGGATGGTCCTCACCGCCGGCCACCTGACCGGCGAGTGGTACGGCTTCCGCTCGTACGACACGTTCGGGCACCCGGAGAGCGGGCAACTCGTCGTGCTGCACGACGCGCGTACCGGCGCGGTCCGGGCCATCGCGGTCGGCGACGAGCTGGGCTCGCGGCGCACCGGGGGACTGGGCGGCGTGGCGGTGGACGCGCTGGCCCGACCGGACGCCGCCACGCTCGGCGTGGTGGGTTCCGGACGCCAGGCGTGGACCCAGGTCTGGGCCGTCGCGGCGGTCCGGCCGCTGCGCGAGGTGACCGTGCACAGCCGCTCGGCCGCCCGGCGGGAGGCGTTCGCCGCCCGGGTCCGCGCCGAGCTGGGCGTGCCAGCCCGGGCCGTCGGCTCCGCCGCCGCGGCGGTACGTGACCGCGATCTCGTGGTGCTCGCCACCACAAGCACCACCCCGGTGCTGGCCGCCGCCGACCTGGCCCCCGGCACGCACGTCAACACCGTCGGCTTCAAGCAGGTCGACCGGCACGAGTTCGGCACCGACCTGCTCGACGCCGCCGACCTGCTGGTCACCGACTCGCCGGGGCAGGCCGCCGCGTACGCCCCGCCGATGCTCGCCGCCGTCGAGCCGTACGCCGGGCGGCTGGGTGACCTTGGCGCGGTGCTGGCCGGCGCGGTCCCCGGCCGGACCCGCGCGGAGCAGATCTCGGTCTTCTGCTCCACCGGCCTGGCCGGCACCGAGGTCTTCCTGCTGGACCGTCTGGCCCGCACCCTCGCGCCCGCGCGCCCGGCGCGGTGAGACGGGAACCCTTCTCTACCGCAGGCGTCAAGAAGGGGCCCTTCCTTGCACCTGTACCCTCGGATGGTGTCTGATTCTTTGTCTGGGCGGCGGGTTGCGCTGCTGACGCTGGGGTGCGCGCGCAACGAGGTCGACTCGGAGGAGTTGGCCGCCCGGCTGCACGCCGACGGCTGGCAGGTGACCACCGACGGCGAGGGCGCCGACGTGGTGGTGGTGAACACCTGCGGCTTCGTGGAGAAGGCGAAGCAGGACTCGATCCAGACGCTGCTGGCCGCCGCCGACACCGGCGCCAAGGTGGTCGCCGCCGGCTGCATGGCCGAGCGGTACGGCCGTGAGCTGGCCGACAGTCTCCCCGAGGCGCAGGCGGTGCTCAGCTTCGACGACTACCCGGACATCGCCGCCCGGCTCGACGCGGTGGTGGCCGGCGAGGCGATCTCCGCGCACACCCCGCGCGACCGGCGCGAGTTGCTGCCGCTGACGCCGGTGAAGCGCCGCGAGGCGGCGGTCTCGCTGCCCGGCCACGGCACGCCGACCCGGGTCGCGCCGGAGACCGACGCGCACACCCCGGCGCACCTGCGGCAGGTGCTGCGGCACCGGCTCGACACCGGCCCGGTGGCCTCGCTGAAGCTGGCCAGTGGCTGCGACCGGCGGTGCGCGTTCTGCGCCATTCCGGCGTTCCGTGGGGCGTTCGTCTCGCGTACCCCGGACGAGCTGCTCGCCGAGGCGGAGTGGCTGGCCAAGACCGGCGTGCGGGAGCTGGTGCTGGTCAGCGAGAACTCCACCTCCTACGGCAAGGACCTGGGCGACCCGCGGGCGCTGGAGAAGCTGCTGCCGCAGCTCGCCGCCATCGACGGGATCGTGCGGGTGCGGGCGAGTTACCTCCAGCCGGCCGAGACCCGGCCCGGCCTGGTCGAGGTGATCGCCACCACGCCGGGCGTGGCCGCGTACTTCGACCTGTCGTTCCAGCACTCCAGCGAGCCGGTGCTGCGCCGGATGCGCCGGTTCGGCTCCACCGACCGGTTCCTGGAGCTGCTCGCCTCCGCCCGCGCGCTGGCGCCGGAGGCGGGCGCGCGGAGCAACTTCATCGTCGGCTTCCCGGGCGAGACGAAGCAGGACGTGGCCGAGCTGGTCCGGTTCCTGACCGAGGCGCGGCTGGACGCGATCGGCATGTTCGACTACAGCGACGAGGACGGCACCGAGGCCGCCGGGCTGCCCGGCAAGGTCTCCGCCGCCACGGTCAAGCGGCGCTACGACAAGCTCAGCGCGCTCGCCGACGAACTGTGCTCGCAACGGGCCGAGGAGCGGCTCGGCTCGACGGTGGAGGTGCTTGTCGACTCGGTCGCCGACGGCGTGGTCGAGGGCCGGGCCGCCCACCAGGCGCCCGAGGTCGACGGGTCGACCACGCTCGTCGCGCCGGACGGCGGCGGGGTGGACCTGGTCGCGCTGCGCCCGGGTGACCTGGTCCGGGCCCGGGTGACCGCGACCGAGGGGGTCGACCTGATCGCCGTACCGGATGAGATGATCTCGGCGGCGCCCGGCGCGGCACGGTGACGGCGGGCCCGGACGGAGCGGGGAAGCCACGTGGGGCGATGCCGGACATGACCGGGGCGGAGTCGACGGTGTCCGCGCCCGTGCCGCTGCTCAACGCGGCCAACCTGCTGACCGCGGCGCGGCTGGTGCTGGTGCCGGTCTTCGCGGTCACCGTCGTCGCGTCCGGGATGAGTCACGCCGGCTGGCGGATCGCGGCCTGCCTGATCTTCGTGGTGGCCTCGGCCACGGACCTGGTCGACGGCTGGATCGCCAGGCGGTTCGAGCTGGTCACCTCGCTGGGCAAGGTCGCCGACCCGATCGCCGACAAGGCGCTCACCGGCGCCGCGTTGGTGCTGCTCTCCGTCTACGACCGGCTGCCCTGGTGGGTGACCGTGGTGATCCTGGTCCGGGAGCTGGGCATCACCGCGTTGCGCTTCTGGGTGATCCGGCACGGGGTGATCGCGGCCAGCCGGGGCGGCAAGATCAAGACCGCGTTGCAGATCCTGGCCATCACCTGGTACCTCTGGCCGATGCCGGCGGCGCTGGCCCCGGTCGGCCCCTGGATCATGGGCACCGCCGTGGCGGTCACGGTCGCCACCGGCTTCGACTACGTCGCCCAGGCGCTGCGGCTGCGACGTCCCACGCGTTGATCCGGGCAGCCGGCGGGTAAGCCGGCGCGGCGCGGGAAGAAGGGGCGGTCATGGGAGACACCGACGCGAGACACCAGCGGCCCGCCGGCAGTCCGGCGGCCTCCGCGGTGCACCGCCTGCACGAGTGCGGCCAGACGCTGGCCACGGTCGAGTCGCTCACCGGCGGGCTGCTCGCCGCCGCCATCGTGGAGATCGCCGGCGTCAGCGCGATCTACCGGGGCGGGCTGGTGGTCTACGCCACCGAGCTGAAGGCGGTGCTGGCCGGTGTGCCGGAGGACCTGCTGGCGGCGCGCGGGCCGGTCGACCCGGACGTGGCCGTCGCGCTCGCCGAGGGCGGGCGGCGGCGCTGCGGCGCGGACTGGGGACTGGCCACCACCGGCGTGGCCGGGCCGGAGCCGCAGGACGACAAGCCGGTCGGCCTGGTCTACGTGGCGGTCGCCGGCCCCACCGGCAGCGACGTGCGCCGGCTCGACCTCGACGGCGGCCGGGACCACATCCGCTCGGCCGCGGTGATCGAGGCGCTGCGCCTGCTCGCCGAGCGCATCCCGGGCGCCGACGACGCCGGGGTCGCCGACCCGGCGGGCGTCGGCCGGCGGTGAGCCGTCCGACCGCCGACGCGCCCGGCCGCGGGGTCGCCGGCGCGGCGTTCCGCACAGGATTGGAGAGGCGGGGTGGGATGTCGTCGTGGCGGTCAACGGGTACGGTTGCGGGAAGGCTCCGGCGGGCGACGCCGGCGCCGGGGCGGCCCGCCGTCCCCGGCGCGGCGCGGACCGGCCGGACAGGTGTCCCGTCAGGGGAGGTGCGATGGTCCTGCTACGCCGGGTGATCGGTGACGCACTGCGGGCGCGCCGGCAGGGGCAGCACCGCACCCTCCGCGAGGTCTCGTCCGCGGCCAACGTCAGCCTCGGTTACCTCTCCGAGATCGAACGCGGCCAGAAGGAGCCCTCCAGCGAGCTGCTCGCCGCGATCTGCGACGCGCTCGGCGCCCGCCTGTCCGAGCTGCTGCGCGAGGTGAGCGACACGGTCGCGTTGGCCGAGCAGATGCCCGGCGTGCTGGTGCCGGTGACCGACGAGCCGACGCCGGTGGCCCCGTCCGCCGTGCGCAAGGCCACCAACCGGGGTGTCCGGCAGGTCACCACCGACGGCGCGGTGGCCGTCCAGGTCCGGCAGGATTCGCCGCTCAAGGCGACGCTGCGCAGCACCCGCGTGCGCCCCGCCGAGCGGGACGTGGTCTGCGCCGCCTGACCGACCGGTCCGCGCGATGGTCGCCGGTGGCGCGTGCGTCGTACTGTTGATCAGGGTCGTACGGGTGCCGGAGTGGTGTCCGACTGGGACGATGTAGGCGCGACACTACTGAGGGGACGAGGCGGAGATGGCGAACCCGTTCGTCAAGGGTTGGAAGTACCTGATGGCGCTCTTCGGCGCGAAGATCGACGAGCACGCCGATCCGAAGGTGCAGATCCAGCAGGCGGTCGAGGAGGCGCAGCGGCAGCACCAGGCGCTGGTCCAGCAGGCCGCGGCGGTGATCGGCAACCAGCGCCAGCTGGAGATGAAGCTCTCCCGGCAGATGACCGAGGTGGAGCAGCTCCAGGGCAACGCGCGGCAGGCGCTCGCGCTGGCCGACCAGGCCCGGGGCCGGGGCGACGAGACCGAGGCCGGCCGCTACGAGCAGTCCGCCCAGTTGCTCGCCACCCAGCTCGTCTCCGGTGAGCAGGCGCTGGAGGACCTCAAGACGCTGCACGACCAGGCGCTCGGCGCGGCCGCGCAGGCCCGCAAGGCGGTCGAGAACAACTCGATGATCCTCCAGCAGAAGCTCGCCGAGCGCACCAAGCTGCTCAGCCAGCTCGAGCAGGCCAAGATGCAGGAGAGCGTGGCCCGCTCGCTGGAGTCGATGTCGTCGCTCACCGCGCCGGCCAGCACCCCGTCCCTGGACGAGGTGCGGGACCGCATCGAGCGCCGCTACGCCACCGCCATGGGCCGGGCCGAGCTGGCCGGCAACTCGGTCGAGGGCCGGATGCTGGAGATCCAGAAGGCGACGCTCGACTCGGCCGGGTCCTCCAGACTGGAACAGATCCGGTCGAGCATGGCCGGCGAGCAGCTCGGCGGCCAGCAGCAGCGGCCCGCCGTGGGGCAGCCGACCGACCCGGCCGCCGCCGCCCGGCTGGACGAGATCCGGGCCAGTATGAGCCGGGACCGCGGCGCCGGGGAGAGCACCACCGGCTGACGGACGAGGGAGAGCGATGGCGGACGAGCGGACGCGACACTTCCGGCGGCTGGCCAAGCTGCGTCGTTCGGCGCGGCGGTGGAGCGTGCTGGCCGGTGGGCTGGGCGGTGCCGCCGCGGTGCTCACCCCGTACGCCGGCCTGGGGCTGCCGGACGCGGCCTGGGCCGGTGCCGCGGGCAGCGCGATCGCGGTGGCCGCCTGGCGCTGGATCGACCACCGGGCGCTCGCCGCCGTGCCGGCCCCGCCGGCGCTCGACCCGGCCGAGGCCGCCGCCCGCTCCCGGGCCCGGCTGGTCGCCGCCGTCGAGCGGCTGCCCGTCGGCCCCGGCGTCCTCGCCGAGGTACGCCGCGTCCGGTCGCGCCTCGCGCTGCGCGGCACCTCCGCGGCCGAGCCGTGGGCCCGCCTGGACCGCGCCGCGCTCACCCTCGGCGGGCTGGCCGGCCGGTTGACCGGGCTGGCCGAGCCGGCGGTCCGGGAGGCCGCCGAGGCGGACCATTCCCTGCGTGAGCTGGCCGGACGGGTGGCCGGCGTGGAGCGCGCGCTGAAACTGGCCCCGCGGGGGCCGCTCGCCGAGGTGCACGCCACGCTCGTCGCCCAACTCGAGGAGGGGGTGGCCGCCTACGAGCGGCTGGTGGTGGCCGCCGCCGGCTACGTCGCCGAGGACGCCCGCCCCGACACCCACCACCCGGCCGCCGCACGCCTCACCGAGGCCACCGACCTGCTGCACGGCGTCGCCTCTGCCCTCGCCGAACTCCGCACCCCCCTCAGAACCACCCCCTGACAGCCCCGCCCGCCCCCGGGTGATCATGAGGTTGGCGGCGATGTCGATCTCCGATCCGGCCGTCAACCTCATGATCGACAGGAGGGGTGTCGAGCGGGTCACTCGGGGGTGGTGATCTGGATCGGGGGGGTCCACGGGGAGGTGCCGACGATGTTCGTCGCGCGGACCCGGTAGTAGTAGGTGACGCCGGGCGGCAGGGCGGTGTTGGTGAAGCCGCGGCCGGTGACGCGGAACGTGGTGGGGTCCCGGGTGAAGCCGGCGTCGGTGGCGCGTTCGACGAGGAAGCCGGCGCCCGGCCCGACCGGCGTCGACGCCGACCAGCTCAGCGTCACCGTGGTGGTGTCCGGGGCCGGCGCGCCGGCGGTGGCGGAGACCCGGGTGGGCGCGGCCGGCCGGGGCGGCGTGGTCACCGTGGCCACCGTCGACCAGGGGGACGCCGCGCCGAGGTACGTGGTGCGTACCCGGTAGTAGTACGTGGTGTCCGGTGCGACGACCGGGTCCAGGTGGGCCTCGCCGACGGTGATCGCCGTGGTGCCCGGCCCGCTGGTGAACGTGGGGTTGGTGGCCCGCTGCACGTCCACCCCGGTGGCGAAGGAGTGGTTCGCCCAGCGCAACGCCACCCGCAGCGGGGCGGCCGGCGGCACCGCCGCGGTCAGCCGGGACGGCGCGGTCAGCCGCACCGCCGCCGGCGCGTCGTTCGACCAGGCCGAGCAGCTCACCGCGTTCTCGGCGCGGATCCGGTAGTGGTAGGTGACGCCGGGGGTGACCGTCGCGTCCGTGTACCGGGTCGCGGTGGCGGCCACGGTGATCTCGGTGCGGCCGGTCGTGAAGGCGCTGTCGGTGGCGCGTTGCAGCCGATGGCTGGTGGCCGGCGGCCGGCTGCCGTTGCCGGTCCAGGCCAGCGCGATGGCCGGCAGCGCGGTGGCCGAACCGGGCACCGGCGTGGCGGTCAGGCCGGTGGGCGCCCGGGGCGACACCCGCAGCACCAGCGGCCGGCTCATGCCCTGGTCGCGCAGCCCCGCCGAGCGCGTCTGCCAGCGGTACTCCCAGCCCAGGTTGACCACCTGGTTGACCACCGTCGCGGGCCGGCCGTCGACCGGGCTGACCGGGCCGGCGTCCAGCCGCGCGCCGGCCGGGCGGCTCGGATCGAGCAGCCGTACGCTGTCGCCGACCGTGAACGGCAGGCTGGGCGCGACCGGGCGCAACGCCACCACCACGTCCTCCCGGGGGTTTACCCGGACGGTGTCCTTCCAGCCCAGCTCGCCCTGTTCCGGTGGGCGGAGCGTGCCGTCCCAGCCGACCCGGTTGACCACCTGCACGTCGACGCCCTCCACGTGCACCGGATGGGTCCGGTCCGTGTCGCCGACGATCCGCCAGAGCTGGGTGCCGTCCGCCGGCGCGCCCACCGGCACGGTCGGGTCGGTCACGAACAGCTCCTCGGTGACCGGGTCGGCCGGGCCGAGCGGCAGCACGGCCGGCGCGAGCGGGCCGGCGAGCGGGTGGCCGACCCCGAGTCGCCCCACCGCCCGGCCGTGCCGGGGCTCGAACACCTGCCCGACCGACTTCACCGCCAGCGGCAGCGTGACCGGGCCGGACCCGCCGGCCGGGGTGAACGTGACCGAGGTGGCGCGCGCCGGGACCAGCGTCGGGCCGGTGGTGCGGGTGCCGAACGCCGGGTCGTACGCCGGTTGCGGCACGATCGGCGGCGGCTGGCTCTGCGCGTACGCGGCGGGCAGCCGGGCGGCCAGCCGCCGCCTGTCGTAGCGGGGCGCCGGGCTGCCGACCACCCGGATCTGGAGCAGCGTGCGCGTGTTCGGGCCGTAGCCGGGGTGGGCCGGCGGCAGGCCGCCCGCGCCGGTGCGGTCGGCGGCGCCGGTGTGGTGGTCGTAGCGCGGATCGAAGCGGGGCAGCGGGGCCGGGCAGTCGTTGTAGAGGATCAGCGTGCGGCCCGGCGGCACGGTGGAGAAGTCCACCACCACGTCGGCCCGTTCGCCGGGCGCGAGCAGCAGCGTGTGCCCGTCCACGTTGAGCACGGTCGGGTCCTGCCGGTCGTAGCGGTAGCCGACCGGCTGGTTCGCCAGCACCACCGGCGCCGGCAGCAGGCCGCCCTCGTTGCCGATCTGGATCAGCTCCGGCCCGGCGGCGGCCGGGTCGGGCACGCCGCCGTCGCGCCCGTCCACCGGCCAGTACGCCGGCCGCCCCGGCACGCGTACCGCCTCGACCATCGGCACCTCGCCGGCGCGCGGGTCGGACGCGTCGCCGTTCGGCGTCCACATCGGCCCGTCCGAGGCGGCCCGGTAGAGCTGGAGGTTGAGCGCCCGGTCCGCGCAGGCGTTGAGGATCCGGAACCGGTACGCCCTCGGCTCGACCTCCAGGTACGGGTACGCGACGCCGTTGACCAGCGGCGTGTCCCCGTACGCCGCGGGGACCGCCGAGGGGTGCGGCACGCCCGGGACCAGCGGTGGCTCGTCGGGTTCGGTGACCGGGTCGTGGTGCGGGTTCGGCACCGGGGCGACCCAGGGGCTGGTCCCGCCGTCCGGGTCGTGCGCCCACGGCCCGTAGTCCCACCGCCCGGTCGGGTTCGTGCCGCTGATCCGGTACGGGTTCTGCCGGGGCTGGTAGACGTGTGGGTGCCAGAGGCTGCCCTTGGCGCCCCAGCGGTCCCGGTCCCAGGTCGGGTCCTGCGCGGCGAGCTGCGCGTCGTCGGGGACGAACGTCTTGTCCTCGATCACCAGCGGGAGCTGGTCGGCGGGGAGCACGCCGTCGGCGACGAGGCGGTCCTCGGCCGGGTCGGTGAGCAGGTAGAGCGCGAGCTGCCCGGCGTAGACGGTGAGCCGGGACAGGCCGAGCGTGTTGTCGTGCAGCCACATCAGCCGGCCGCTCTGATCGTTCGGGAAGTAGAGCGTGGTGGCGCCCGCGCCGGGCGCCGGCATGTCCGGCACCGGCGTCACCCCCACCCCGACCGGGTACGGGGTGATCTCGCCGGCCGGGGTCACCCACTGCCACGGGTTGCCGGCGCTGATCCAGGCGGTCCGCGCGCCGGCCAGGTGCGGCACGGCCCGGTTCTGCGGGTACGGCGCGGGACCGTCCAGCGGCCCGGTCCCAGCCCCGTCGACCGTCTCGTCGACCGGTAGGAACAGTTCGCCGGCCCGGCCGGTGGGGAGCTGGTTGATGAACTTGATCCGGACCGGCCGGCCGCGCCGGGCCTCGATCATCGGCCCGAGGTGCCAGGGCCGGTCGGGCGGGCTCACCGTGTTGTGGCCGGACGCGTCAGTGCCCAGGTTGAGCTGGCGGTAGCCGCGGAGCCGGGTGGCCGGCAGGTCCCGGTGCAGGCGCTGCGCGTACTCCTGGAGGCCGATCTCGTAGTAGTCGCAGCCCGGCCAGGTGATGGTGTCCGGCACCGCGACCGGCAGTCGGGCGCCGAGCCCGGCGGTGGGCGCCCGGCCCGGCAGCGGCAGCGGGTCGACGAACTTGCGCAGGCCGGTGCCGGGGACCGGGCGGCCGTCCGGGTCGAGCGTGGGCAGCGGGCTGCCGGCGGTGTTCGGCACCGGACCGAACAGCCGCGGCACCCCGCCCGGGTCCAGAGGGGCCGGGCCGGTGCGTTCGGCCGGTCCGGCGGGCGTCTCGTCGGCGGCGCGGGCGGTCGGGACGGTGGGCGCGGTCTCCTCGGCGACCGTGGCGGCCCGGTCCGGCCGGTCCGGCCGGAGTCTGCGGAACAGCACCATGGCTCTCCCCGGGATCGGGGCGCGCCCGGCCGTCACCCCGGCGTGGCGGGCGTACGCGCTGCTGACGATCGGTGCGGTCCACCGCAGCATGCGACGCCGGACGGGCGGGAGGGAAGTACCCAATCGTCCGTATCTCGGGTGATCTTATGCGGTTCGTGGAAGTTGCATGTCACGTCCGCTCCGGCTGGCAGACCGGGCACCAGTAGGTGACCCGCTCGCCCAGCTCCTCCTTGCGGATCGCCGTCCCGCAGCGCCGGCACGGCTGGGCCCGGCGGCCGTAGACGTAACTGGTCCCGCCCCGGCGCAGCACCCCGGTGGTGCTCTGCGTCCAGCGGCCCCGGTTCGCCGCCAGCAGCCGCTGGGCCAGCGCGACGGTGCCGGCCAGGTCGGGCACGTCGCGCACCGGCGTCCACGGCGACACCCCGCGCAGGAACAGCACCTCGCACTTGTAGAGGTTGCCCACCCCGGCCAGGTTGCGCTGGTCGAGCAGCGCCTCGCCGATGCTCTGCTCCGGGTGCGTGGCCAGCCGGCGGACCGCCTCGGCCGGGTCCCAGTCCGGACCGAGCAGGTCCGGACCGAGGTGACCGACGAGCGACTCCTCCTCGGCGGTCGGGATCAGCGCCAGTTCGTGCAGGTGGTAGCCGACCGCGACCGCGCCGGCGGAGCGGAGCACCACCCGGATCAGGTGCGCCGGTCGGGCCGACCACCGCTCGCCCGGGGCGTACGCCCGCCACGCGCCGTCCATCCGCAGGTGCGAGTGCAGCGTCCGGTCCTCGCCGGCCGGACCGGCGAGGCGCAGCAGCAGGTGCTTGCCGCGGCTGGCCGACTCGCGCACGGTCCAGCCGGTCAGGTCGGTGGTGGCGAGCTGCGGCACGCGGAAGTCCGAACCGGTGAGACGGGCCCCGGCCAACGCGCGGTGCAGGACGCGGGCGGTGTTCCAGACGGTGTCACCTTCGGGCACCCCGCCATTGTCGCCTACCGAACGGAATTCACATGTTTCGCTATCTGCACCGATATTCTTTTTTATGGCGATAGCGGACAGGATCAGGGGGTTCTGAGGAGAATCCCATGGCCCGAGCCCGTCGTACCGTCATCGCCCTGACCGCCCTGCTCACCGCCACCGCCGGCCTGCCCGCCGCCGCGTCCGCCGCGCCGGCCCGCGCCCCCGGCCCCGAACGCTGGTCCGCCGACCTCGCCGTCGCCGGTGGCGACGACGTCAACGTCACCTGGCGCGCCGGCCGCCTGCGGCTGGCCGACCCCCGCCCCACCGCCCGGACCCGCCCCGCCGCCGCGTCCGGCCCGCTCGCCGAGGGCATCCTGCTCGCCGCGCCGCGCGCGCTGGACCGGCCCGCCACCCGGGTACGCGCCCGGCTCGCCGCCCGCACCGGCGACGGCGGCACCGCGACGGCCGAGGTACGCGGCTGGCGGGCCGGCGGCTGGACCGAGTGGCGCGACGCCACCGAGGCGGTCTTCGACCAGCCGGTCACCCGGGTCCAGGCGCGCGTCGTGCTGACCGCGCCGGGCACCGCCGCCGAGGCCACCGTGACCGACCTGACGCTCGCCGCCGACCAGGCCGCCGCCGCGACCCAGCCCACCGCCGGGCGCACCTACCGGGTGTACGCGACCCGGATCGGCCTGGTCGGCGGCGTCACCGCCAACGGGCACGTCGTCGGCGCGCGGGACCACTTCGCGGCGCTGCCCACCCGGCGCGGCCTCTCCCCCCGGGGCACCGGCGACTACACGGTCAAGGTCTGCACCACAAACGGCAGCCGGTGCGAGTACGCGCCGGTCTGGGACGTCGGCCCGTGGAACACCCGGGACGACTGGTGGAACCCGCCGACCGTCCGGGAGAACTGGCGCGACCTGCCGCAGGGCCGGCCCGAGGCGCAGGCCGCCTACGAGGACGGCTACCACGGCGGGCGGGACCAGTTCGGGCGGGTCGTGCGCAACCCGGCCGGGCTGGACCTGGCCGACGGCACGTTCTGGGACGGGTTGCGGCTCACCGACAACGCGTGGGTGAACGTGACCCTGCTCTGGACCGGGGGCGGGGCGCGGGCGGTGGTCGGCTCCGGGCCGCTGACCCTGCGCACCGGGGCGGGCACCTCGTACGCGAGCCGGGGCCTCGCCGCCACCCACGCGCAGGTGCCGGTGCAGTGCTACCTGACCGGCGAGCGCATCGCCGGCACCTACCGCACCACGACACGGTGGTACCGCCTGGTCGGCGGCACCTACGTCAGCCACGCCTACCTGTCCGCAATCTCCGGCGGCCCCGTCCCCCGCTGCTGACCCTCCCTCCCTCCCCTCCCCCTCCCCGCGTCTCTCCCCGCCTCCCTCCCCGGCGATCTTGCACTTGCGGCCCGTCCGGCGCGGCTTTCGGGTCATTTGTCGGGGCATGAACTGCAAGATCGCGGGGTCAGGGGGTGGTGACGGTGACCATGTCGCCGGGGGAGAGGGTGAGGAGGTCGGCGGCGCGGCCGGTGTGCACGGCCACGGCCACCAGGCCGGCCGAGTCGACGTAGGCGACCAGGCCGCCGGGAGCGGCGTCGCCGAACGTGCGGCCGTGCACGGCCTCGCGCCCGTTCACCAGCACCCGGGACGGCAGGCCGTCGAGCAGCGGGCCCGGCGCGGCGAGTTGGACGTTGCCGAAGTGGTCGACGGTGAGCACCTCGGCGTTGAACCCGGCGGCCTCCGCCCGGACGACCGGCTCCGGCAGCCGGACCAGGGTGGCCGGGTCGACGGCCGGCCCGGCCCCGGCCGGCGGCGCGCCGAGCGCCAGCCGGGCGGCCACCGGCGCGAACACGTCCCGCCCGTGGAAGGTGCGGGACACGGTGGGCGCGAGCCACGCCGGGTTGGTCAGCTCCACCGCGGCGGTCACCCCGCCGAGCGCCTCCGCCGCGGGCAGGAGCAGCCCGTTGTCCGGCCCGACCAGCAACCCGCCGGGCGCGGCCAGCGCGATGCCGCGCCGCTCGGTCCCGACCCCCGGATCGACCACCCCGACGTGCACCCCGACCGGCAGGTACGACACCGTCTGCGCCAGCACCGCGGCGCCCCGGCGGACGTCGCCCGGCGGCACCAGGTGCGTCACGTCGATCACCCGGGCGGTCGGCGCGAGCCGCGCGAGCACCCCGTGGCAGGCCGCGACGAAGCCGTCCGCCAGCCCGTAGTCGGTGGTCAGCGAGACGCACGGCCGGCGCGTCACCGGTGGTCCGTCCGGATGACTCGCCATCGGCTCCTCCTCGTCGTCTCCGGCCACCCTAGCGAGACGCCGCCCCGCCCTCCCGCCGTGGCCGTGCGGGAGCGGCCCGGTCCGTGCGGGAGCCGGCCGGTCCGTGCGGGAGCCGGCCGTGCCGCCGGCCGGTCCCTGCGGCGCCGCCCGGTCCGGGCTGAGCCAGCCGTGCGGTGCCGGCCGGTCCGGGCGGGATCAGCCGTGCGGCGCCGCCCGGTCCGGGCGAGTCAGCCGCGCAGGCGCAGGCCCCGGGGGGTGGCCCGGAACCCGGCGGCGGTGAGCGCGTCGCGCAGCGGGGAGGAGTGCACCGCCTCGCCGTCGGCGCGCTCCACCGAGATCGCGCCGAGCGCGCCGGAGTGCACCGCGTCCGCGAGCGCCTTGCCGGCCGCCCCGAGCGCGTCGGTGTCGTCGGTGAACGAGAGGATCGTCCGCCCGCCCCGCTCCACATAGAGCACCAGGTCGCCGCCGACCAGCACCACCAGCGCGCCCGCCTTGCGCCCGGCCCGGTGGCCGGTGGCGGGTGCCGACCCGTCGCCCGAGTCGACGACGCGGTCCGGCCAGGGCAGCGCCGCGCCGTACGGGTTCGCCGGATCGGTGGCGGCCAGCACCACGGTCGGGCCGCCGCCCCGGTCCCGGCTGTCGTCGGCCAACGCGCGGATCCGGTCGACCGCGCCGGGCACCGCGAACTGGGCCGCGCCCAGGCCCTCGACGAAGTAGCCGCGCCGGGCCGCCCCGCGCTCCTCCAACGCCGACAGCACCGGGTAGACCGCGGCGAAACCACCTGTCACCTGCTCCGCCACCACCGCGCCCCGGGTCACCACCCCGTGCCGTTCCAGCAGCAGGTCGGCCAGGGCGGCGGCCCGACGGGTCGGGTCCAGGTCGCGTTCCGGCAGCCGGGACCAGCGGCCGGCCATGGTCGGCGGGCCGCCCCGACTGGGCAGCGCCACCCGACCGGGCCGGCGGTAGCGGGTGCGCGGCGCCGCCGGCCGGGACCGGTGTGCCCCACCCGCGCCCAGCGCGGCCCGCAGCGGCGCGAGCGTGTCGTTGGTCAGGTGGCCGGCCCAGACCAGGTCCCACACCACGGCCGACAACGCGGCGTCGTCGGTGGCGCCGACCCGATCGGAGAGCGAACGGAAGAACAGCGCCTGCCCGTCGCCGAGCGCGTCGAGCACGGCCTCGTGCAGCGGGGTGAGCGTCAACGCCTCGTCCGGTGGCGGCAACACCAGCGGCGCGACGTCGGCGTACGCCAGCGTCACCCACCCGTCGCCGCCGGAGATCGCGCCGGCGCCGGCCCAGACCACCTCGCCGCCGGCGCACAGCTCGTCGAGCTGGGCCGGCGAGTAGTCGGCGACCCGGGCCGGCAGCACCAGACGCTCCAGCGCGGACGCCGGCACGGTGGTGCCCTGCACCTGCTCCACGGCGGCGGCGACTGCCTCGACGCCCCGGGCCGACGAGCCGACCTGCTGCCAGTGGGGCAGGAACGCGGCCAGCGCCCGGGGCGGCACCGGCTCGATCTCCCGGCGCAGCGCCGCCAGGGAGCGGCGGCGCAGCAGGCGCAGCACCTCCGCGTCGCACCACTGGGTGCCGACGCTGTCCGGGGCGAACTCGCCGGAGACCACCCGACCGGTCGCCGAGAGCCGGCGCAGCGCCTGCTCGACCACGAACACCCCGAGCCCGAACCGGGCGGCGCAGGTGGCCGCCGCGAACGGGCCGTGGGTGCGCGCGTACCGGGCGACCAGGTCGCCGAGCGGATCGGCCACCGGCGCGAGGTGGGCCTCGGCCACCCCCACCGGCAGCGCCACCCCGAGCGCGTCACGCAGCCGGGCGGCGTCCTCGACGATCACCCAGCGGTCCTCGCCGGCGACCCGGACCCGCAGCACCCGGCGGGCCGCCGCCAGCTCCACCGGCCACGCCTCCGGCACCCCGCGTTCGGCCAGCTCGGCCGGGCTCAGGTCGCCGACCACCCGGAGCAGCTCGACCACGTCCTCGGCGTCGCGGGGCCGCCGCTGCTCGGTGCGCCAACGCAACTGCCGCTCGGTCTCGGCGAGCACCGCCGGGTCGAGCAGCTCCCGCAGGTCGACCCGGCCGAGCAGCTCGCCCAGCAGCCCGGAGTCGAGCGCCAACGCGGCGGCCCGCCGCTCGGCCAGCGGCGCGTCGCCCTCGTAGAGGAACGCCCCGACGTACCCGAACAGCAGCGACCTGGCGAACGGGGACGGGCGTTCGGACTCCACCTCGACCAGGCGCACCTTACGGGCGGCCAGGTCGCGCATCAGCCCGCCCAGGGCCGGCTGGTCGAAGACGTCCTGGAGGCACTCCCGGGCGGCTTCCAGGGTGACCGGGAAGTCGGCGTACTCGCGGGCCACGTCGAGCAGTTGCGCGGCGCGCTGGCGTTGCGCCCAGAGCGGCTGCCGGCGGCGCGGGTCGCGGCGGGGCAGCAGCAACGACCGCGCCGC
The DNA here is from genome assembly GCF_040647835.1 of Micromonospora sp. NPDC049240. Taxonomy (NCBI): domain Bacteria; kingdom Bacillati; phylum Actinomycetota; class Actinomycetes; order Micromonosporales; family Micromonosporaceae; genus Micromonospora; species Micromonospora sp. NPDC049240. The sequence continues at coordinate 385,840 of NZ_JBEZCX010000002.1, read as the reverse complement.
GCACTCGCGGAACCGGGCGGCGAACAGCGCCGACGTGCCGACCGACTCCTCGACGAGCTGGGCGATCTCGTCCGGCTCGAAGACCACCACGTCCGCGCCGGGCGGCTCCTCGGCGGTGTCCGGCAGTCGCACCACGATGCCGTCGTCGGAGGGCATGACCTGGGCGTCCACGCCGTAGCGTTCGGCCAGCCGGCGACCGATGGCGAGCGCCCACGGGCCGTTGACCCGGGCGCCGAGCACCGAGTGCACGGCGATCCGCCAGTCGCCCAGCTCGTCGCGGAAGCGCTCGACCACCACCGTCCGGTCGTCGGGCAGCGACCGGGTGGCCGCCTTCTGCTCGCGCAGGTAGGTCATCAGGTTGCCGGCGGCCCAGTCGTCCAGCCCGCCGGCGCGCAGCGCCGCCACCGCGTCGGCGTCGGACTGTCGCAGCAGCGCCCGGACCCGGGCGCCGATCGCACGGCCCAGCTCGACCGGCCGGCCGAGCTGGTCACCCTTCCAGAACGGCATCCGGGCGGCCTGCCCCGGCGCGGGGGAGACCAGCACCCGGTCGGGGGTGATCTCCTCGATGCGCCAGGACGACGAGCCGAGCAGGAACACGTCGCCGACGCGCGACTCGTAGACCATCTCCTCGTCCAGCTCGCCGACCCGCGCCGCCCGCTCGGCCCCGGCCAGGAAGACGCCGAACAGCCCCCGGTCGGGAATGGTGCCGCCGCTGGTCACCGCGAGCCGCTGGGCGCCGGGCCGGCCGGTCAGCACGTCGGTGGCGCGGTCCCAGACCAGCCGGGGGCGCAGCTCGGCGAAGGCGGTGGACGGGTAGCGGCCGGAGAGCATGTCGAGCACCGCGTGCAGCGCCGAGTCGGGCAGCTCGGCGAAGGGCGCCGCGCGCCGCACCAGCACGGCCAGGTCGCCGAGCGGCCACGGCTCCAACGCCACCATCGCGACGATCTGCTGGGCCAGCACGTCGAGCGGGTTGCGCGGGTAGTGCAGCTCCTCGATCGCGCCCTCGCCCATCCGCTCGGCGACCACTGTGCAGGAGAGCAGGTCGCCGCGGTGCTTGGGGAAGACCACGCCCCGGGAGACGGCGCCGACCTGGTGCCCGGCCCGGCCCACCCGTTGCAGCCCGGCCGCGACGCTCGGCGGCGCCTCGATCTGCACCACCAGGTCCACCGCGCCCATGTCGATGCCCAGCTCCAGGCTGGAGGTGGCCACCACGGCGGGGAGCCGGCCGGACTTGAGCGCCTCCTCGATGTGCTTGCGCTCCTCCCGAGAGACGCTGCCGTGGTGCGCCCGCGCGATCACCGACGGCGCCCCGGTCGCGGCCCCGGACTGCGCCATCACCTCGGCCGGCTGCCGGGGCGCGCGCACCGGCCCGGCCCGGTCGCCGGCCGGCGGGCCGTCGACGCCGGGCAGCAGATCGGATACGCGCACCGGCTCCCCGCCCCGGGCCACGCGGCTGCCCTCCGGGGCGGACGCCACCTCCGCCTCCTCGGCGGCCAGCTCGTTGAGGCGGGCACAGAGTCGCTCCGCCCCCCGCCGCGAATTGGTGAACACGATCGTGGACCGGTGCGCGCGGATCAACGCGAGCACCCGCTCCTCGACGGCCGGCCAGATCGAGGGCCGGCGCGGGCCGAGCCCGCCCAGCTCGTCCTCCGAGGGCTCCTGCTCGTCGAGGCGGGTCATGTCCTCCACCGGAACCTGGACGCTGACCTCGATGGTCTTGTCGGCCGGCGGCTGCACCACGTCGACCGGGCGGACACCGCCGAGGAAGCGGGCGCAGACGTCGATCGGGCGCACCGTGGCGGACAGCCCGATGCGTTGGGCGGGCCGCTCCAGCAGCGCGTCGAGGCGTTCCAGGGAGAGCGCCAGGTGGGCGCCGCGCTTGGTGCCGGCCACCGCGTGCACCTCGTCGACGATCACCGTGTCCACCCCGCGCAGCGAGTCGCGGGCGGCGGAGGTGAGCAGCAGGAACAGCGACTCGGGCGTGGTGATGAGGACGTCCGGCGGGGTGCGGGCGAAGGCCCGCCGCTCGTCGGCCGGGGTGTCGCCGGTGCGCATGCCGACGGTGATGTCGGGCGGGGCGAGCGCGAGCCGGGTGGCGGCCTGCCGGATGCCGATGAGCGGGGTCCGCAGGTTGCGCTCCACGTCGACGGCGAGCGCCTTGAGGGGGCTGACGTAGAGCACCCGGCACCGCCGCCGAGGGTCGGCCGGCGGTGGCTCCTTGCCCAGCCGGTCGAGCGACCAGAGGAACGCCGCGAGCGTCTTGCCGGAGCCGGTCGGGGCGACCACGAGCGCGTGGTGACCGGCGGCGATCGAGCGCCAGGCGCCCGCCTGGGCCGGCGTGGGCGCGGCGAACGCCGCGGTGAACCACTCCCGGGTCGCCGCGCCGAACTCCGCCAGCACCCCGTCGGCCGGGGTCACCTCGTCCGCCACGGCACCATCCTGCCCCGCCGGTACGACATCCGGCCCGTCGCCGGGGTGGTTCCGTACCGGGCGGACAATTGACGCGACGAATAAGGGATTTGTTCCGTTAAGTCTCACTTAACTGCTTGCTTGCGGCATGCAACATAAAGTAACTTCACTCGCAACGTGGCGTGGGTGGAGGCGTGGATGACCGTTGAGGAGCGAGGCTCTCGACCCGGCACCGACGTGCTCATCCGCAAGGTCGACAGCCGGCTCGCCTCGCTCCGCGCCGGCCTGCACGGCCCGGAGCTGGAGCTGGCCGAGGAGCTGGCCGAGCGCCTGCGTCAGCTGGTCGTCGCCACCGCCCGGTCCAGCGCCGCCGACCGCGCGCTGGTCCGCGCCGCGGTGCACTACTTCGTGCTGCGCCGGGAGAGCCGCGACACCCGGCTTCCGGTCCGCTCCCTCGCCGCCGCCCAGCGCGTGGTGGACCGGGCGGCCCGCCAGCTCAACCACCCGGCCCAGCCCGGCGACCCCCGCCGAAACCCGGCCCGCTTCCCCTGACGGTTTTCGGGGAAAACGGCGCGGCGGGTGGGGAAGTGGCGTGTGATCGGTCGTACCCGCAGCGTGCCCCCGCGCTGTACCTCGACCGGGAGTACGCGTGCTCGTCCTGCTGATCCTGCACCTGGTGGCGGCACTGCTCGCCCCGCTGCTGGTCCGCAGGTGGGGCCCGCGCGCCTGCCTGCTGGTGGCGCTCGCCCCGGCGGCCACGGCCGGCTGGGCGGTGGCGCACACCGGCGCGGTACGCCACGGCGGCGCGGTGGTCGAGACGTACCCCTGGATCCCGCAGCTCCGGTTCGACCTGGCCCTGCGGGTCACCACGCTGTCCTGGCTGATGCTGCTGCTGGTCGGCGGCGTCGGTGCGCTGGTGCTTGTCTACTCCGCCCGCTACTTCCCGCCCGGCTCGGTGGGGCTGGCCCGGTTCGCCGCCGTGCTGGTCGCGTTCGCCGGCGCGATGCTCGGCCTCGTCGCCGCCGACGACCTGCTGCTGCTCTACGTCTTCTGGGAGCTGACCACCGTCTTCTCCTACCTGCTGATCGGGCACAGCACCGAACGCCGGGCCAGCCGGTGGGCCGCCGCCCAGGCGCTCACCGTCACCGCGCTGGGCGGCCTGGCCATGCTGGTCGGCTTCCTGCTGCTCGGCCACCACGCCGGGAGCTACCGCTGGTCGGCGGTGGCCGCCGCGCCGCTGCCCGGCGGCGGGTACCTGGCCACCGCCGTGCTGCTGATCCTGACCGGCGCGCTGGCCAAGTCCGCGGTGTTCCCGTTCAACGCCTGGCTGCCGGTGGCGATGGCCGCGCCGACACCGGTCAGCGCGTACCTGCACGCGGCGGCGATGGTGAAGGCCGGCATCTTCCTGATCGGGCTGCTCGGCCCGGCGCTCGCCCCGGCCGGGCCGTGGCGGCCGGTCACCGTGGTCGCCGGGCTGGTCACGCTGGTCGGCGGCGGCTGGGCGGCGCTGCGGCAGTGCGACCTGAAGCTGCTGCTGGCGTACGGGACGGTCAGTCAGCTCGGCCTGCTGGCGGTGGCGTTCGGGGCGGGCACCCCGGCCGCGGCCCTGGCCGGCGTCGCCCTGCTGGCCGCGCACGCGCTGTTCAAGGCCGCGCTCTTCCTCGTCGTCGGCATCCTCGACCACGCCACGGGCAGCCGGGACCTGCGGGACCTGTCCGGCGTGGGCCGGGCCGCGCCGCTGCTGGCCACCGTCGCCGCGCTGGCCGCCGCGTCGATGGCCGGCGTCCCGCCGCTGCTCGGCTTCGTGGCCAAGGAAGGCGTGCTCGCCGCGTTCACCGACCGGCCGTGGGTGCTGGTGGTGCTGGTCGTCGGCAGCGCGTTGACGGCGGGCTACAGCATCCGCTTCCTGTGGGGCGCGTTCGGCACCCGACCCGGGGTCCGGGACACCGTGCTGGACCGACCGCCGGTGGCGATGGTGGTACCCCCGGCGCTGCTGGCCGTGGCCGGGCTCGCCGCCGGCCTGACCGCCGGCTGGGTGGGCGGCCTGCTCCAGCCGTACGCCGAGCTGTTCGGCCCGGTCGAGGAGCACCTGGCGCTCTGGCACGGACCCACCGTGGCGCTCGGCCTCTCCGCGCTGGTGCTGGCCGGCGGCGTGCTGCTGCACCTGCTCCGCGGCCCGCTCGCCCCCGCGCTGGCCCGGCTGCGTTCGCCGGTGGGCGGCAACCAGGGCTACGAGTGGGCGATCCACCGGTTCGACCGGCTCGCCATCGAGGTCACCGGCGCCACCCAGCGGGGTTCGCTGCCGCAGTACCTCGGCACCGTGCTGCTCGTCCTGGTGGTCGTGCCGGGCGGAGCGATGGTGGCCACCGCGCCGTGGCGGGTCGAGCTGGCGCCCTGGGACACCCCGACCCAACTGGTGGTCTGCGTGGTGATCGCGGTCGCGGCGGTGCTCGCGGTGGGCGCGCGCCGCCGGCTCACCGCCATGCTGCTGGTCGGCGTGACCGGCTACGGCACCGCGATGATGTTCGTCCTCTACGGCGCGCCGGACCTGGCACTCACCCAGTTCCTGGTGGAGACCGCCACCATCGCCGTCTTCGTGCTGGTGCTGCGCCGGCTGCCGGAACGCTTCTCGGCCCGTCCGCTGCGCCGCAGCCGGTGGCTGCGGCGGGGCATCGGCGTCGCCGCCGGCCTGGTGATGGCCGGCCTGGCGCTGACCGCGGCCGGTGCCCGCCGGGCGCCGTCGATCTCCGCGGCGTTCGGTGACCTCGCGGTCGCGCAGGGGTACGGCCGCAACGTCGTCAACGTGACGCTCGTGGACATCCGGGCCTGGGACACCATGGGCGAGATCTCGGTGCTGGTGGTGACCGCCACCGGGGTGGCCAGCCTGATCTTCGAGCGCTCCCGCACCGGGCCGCGCCCGCGCCGTCCCCGCCCGGCGGTGCCGCGCCCCGGCCGCACGGTCTGGCTGCGCGGCGGGCAGACGCTGCACGAGCGGCGGCGGTCGATCGTGTTCGAGGTGGTCACCCGGCTGATCTTCCACACCGTGCTGCTCTTCTCGCTGTTCCTGCTCTTCTCCGGGCACAACGCGCCGGGCGGCGGGTTCTCCGGCGGCCTGGTCGCCGGCCTCGCGCTGACCCTGCGCTACCTGGCCGGCGGGCGGTACGAGCTGGCCGAGGCCGCGCCGGTCGGGGCCGGCATGGTGCTCGGCGCCGGCCTGGCGGTCTCGGTCGGCAGCGGCGTGCTCGGCCTGGTGCTCAGCGGCGAGGTGCTGCAGAGCGTCAAGGTGGATCTGTGGCTGCCGCTGATCGGCCACTTCTACCTGGTCACGTCGATCTTCTTCGACATCGGCGTCTATCTGGTGGTGGTCGGGCTGGTGCTGGACATCCTGCGCAGCCTGGGCGCCGAGGTGGACCGGCACGTCGAGGCGGCCGGCGAGCCGGGCCGTGGCCTGACGGTCCGGCGTGAGGGGCCGGGCGCGTGACGGGGCCGACGCTGGTGCTGGTGCTGGCGGTCGGGGTGCTCGTCGCCACCGGCGTCACGCTGCTGCTGGAACGCAGCCTGACCCGGATCCTGCTCGGCGTCATCCTGCTCGGCAACGGGGTGAACCTGCTCATCCTGCTCGGCGGGCGGTCCGGCGCCGCCCCGCTGGTCGGCACCGCGCCGGCCGGCGACATGAGCGACGCCCTGCCGCAGGCCATGGTGCTCACCGCCGTGGTGATCACGTTCGGGCTGACCGCCTTCCTGCTCGCGGTCGCCTACCGGAGCTGGTACACCAGCGGCGACGACGAGGTGCAGGACGACCTGGAGGACCGGCAGACCGTCCGGCTGGCCGAAGGCAACGAGGTGGCCACCGCGGACCTCGGCGGCGATGGCCCGGACGGCGACCCGGAACAGGTCGACCCGGAGCCGGCCCGCCGCCGGCTGCGGCGGAACGAGGAGTCATGAGTGGGCTGGTGCCGCTGCCGGTGGTGGTGCCGCTGCTCGGCGCGGCGCTCACCCTGATGCTGACCGGCCGGCCCCGGTTGCAGCGCTCGATCAGCGTGCTCTGCCTGGCCGGCGTGCTGCTGGTCGCGGTGGTGCTGCTGGTCCAGGCGTACCGGTACGGGCCGGTGGTGGTGCGCGTCGGCGGGTGGCCGGCGCCGGTCGGCATCGTGCTGGTGGCCGACCAGTTGGCGGCGCTCATGGTGGTGGTCTCCTCGGCGGTCACGCTCTGCGTGCTGATCTACTCGATCGGCCAGGGTCGGGCGGAGACCGGCGAGACCGCGCCGGTGAGCATCTTCCACCCCACCTACCTGGTGCTCACCGCCGGCGTGACGAACGCGTTCCTGGCCGGGGACCTGTTCAACCTGTTCGTCGGCTTCGAGATCCTGCTGGCCGCGAGCTTCGTGCTGATCACGCTGGGCGGCACCGAGGTGCGGCTGCGCACCGGCTCGACGTACGTGGTGGTCAGCATCCTGTCGTCGCTGCTCTTCCTGTCCGCCGTCGGGTTGGTGTACGCGGCCACCGGCACGCTGAACATGGCGCAGCTCGCCGGCCGGCTGGACGCGCTGCCCGCCGGCGTACGCCTCGCGTTGCAGCTCATGCTGCTGCTCGCGTTCGGCATCAAGGCGGCGGTCTTCCCGGTCTCCGCCTGGCTGCCGGACAGCTATCCGACCGCGCCCGCGCCGGTGACCGCGGTCTTCGCCGGCCTGCTGACCAAGGTCGGCGTGTACGCGATCATCCGCACCGAGACGCTGCTCTTCCCCGGCGGCCAGGTCGACGGGCTGCTGATGGTGGTGGCCGGTCTGACCATGGTGGTGGGCGTCCTGGGCGCGGTGGCGCAGTCGGACATGAAGCGGCTCTTCTCCTTCACGCTGGTCAGCCACATCGGCTACATGATCTTCGGGGTGGCGTTGAGCAGCGTCGCCGGTCTGTCCGGCGCGATCTTCTACGTGGTGCACCACATCACCGTCCAGACCACGCTCTTCCTGGTCGCCGGCCTGGTCGAGGAACGCGCCGGCAGCACCGACCTGCGGCGGCTCGGCGGGCTGGCGCGGGTCACCCCGGTGGTCGCGGTGCTCTTCTTCGTCCCGGCGATGAACCTGGCCGGCGTCCCGCCGTTCTCCGGCTTCCTCGGCAAGCTCGGCCTGCTCCAGGCCGGCGTGGCGGCCGGCGGCGCGCTGCCCGCCGTGCTGGTCGGCGCCGGCACGCTGACCAGCCTGCTGACGCTCTACGTGGCGTCCCGGGTGTGGAACATCGCGTTCTGGCGGGCGCCGCGGCTGGCCACCACCACGCCGGACGCCCGGCTACCCGCCCTGATGGTCGGCGCCACCGCCGCGCTCGTCGGGCTCGGCGTCCTGCTCACGCTGGTGGCCGGGCCGCTGTTCCAGGTCACCGCGGACGCCGCCGCCGACCTGCGCCAACGCACCCCGTACGTGCGGGCCGTGCTGCCCCGGGACGTGCCGTGACCGCCGACCCGGGCCCGGACCGGGGCGGCGCGGCGCCGGGCGGCGACCCGCCGACGGTGGGCCGCGGCGGCCGTCGGCGCGACCAGGCCGTGGCGCTCGGCTGGCTGGTCGTCGTCTGGCTGTTGCTCTGGGGCGACGTCTCCTGGGGCAACCTGCTGACCGGCCTGGCGATCGGCGCGGCGGTGCTGTTCTTCTTCCCGCTGCCGTCGGTCACCTTCGGCGGGCGGCTGCGGCCGGGGCCGCTGCTGGTGCTCGCCGGCACGTTCGTCGGGGAGCTGGTCAGCGCCAGCGTGCACGTCGCCGCCGTCGCGTTGCGCCCCGGCTACCGGCCGCGCGGCGGGATCATCGCGGTGCCCCTGCGGGTCCGCACCGACCTCAACCTGGCGCTCACCGCCGAGGTGATCTCGCTGGTGCCGGGCACCCTGATCCTCGACATCGACCGCACGCGCGCGGTGCTCTACGTGCACGTGCTCGACGTGCGCGGCCCCGAGGACCTGACCGGCAGCCGCGACCGCGTGCTCGCCGTCGAACGGCGCATCGTCCGCGCCGTCGGCTCTCCCACCGAGGTACGCCAGCTCGACACCGAACCCGTCGAACGGAGGAACCACCCGTGACCGTCCTGCTCGCCGTCGCGCTGACCGTGCTGCTCTCGGCCACCGCACTGCTCGCCCTGACCCGGATCTACCGTGGCCCGTCCCTGCTCGACCGCATCGTCGGCGCCGACCTGCTGCTCGCCGCCATGCTCGGCGCGGTGGGGGCGGAGGCGGCGGTGAACCGGCACGCCACCACGCTGCCCGTGCTGGTGGTGCTCTCCCTGCTCGGCTTCGTGGGCTCGGTCTCCCTGGTCCGCTTCGCCGTCCGAGCCGAATCGTGACGGTCGTGGCGGTCGTGGCGGACTGGGTGGGCGGGCTCCTGCTGCTGGTCGGCGCGCTGCTGAGCCTGGTCGCCGGCATCGGGCTGGTGCGCTTCCCGGACACGCTGGACCGGATGCACGCCGCCACGAAACCGCAGGTGCTCGGCGTGCTGCTGTTGTTGGGCGGGCTGGCGTTGCGGCTGCGTACCGGCTCGGACCTGGGCATGCTGGCGCTGGTGGCGATCTTCCAGCTCTCCACCGCGCCGGTCGCCGCGCAGATGATCGGACGGGCCGCCTACCGGTCCGGGCGGGTCGACCGGTCGCTGCTCGACGTCGACGAGCTGGCCGGACGCTGAGAACCGGACGCGGGGGAGGCTTTTCGGCACCTTCAGCGAGCATCCAGCGGGCACCGATAAAATGGGCCGCATGATCGACTCTCCTGCCCCGGAGGGCAGCAGTAGCCGGCCGGGTCGTACCCGGCATCTTCCCTCCCCGACGACCCCGGGAGCCCTGAACCTCCCGTGTTGATCCTCGTCGGTCTCCTTCTCATCACCGTGCTCACCGCCGCCACCGGTTACTTCGTGGCGCAGGAGTTCGGTTACGTCGCCGTGGACCGCGGCAAGCTCAAGCAACTCGCCGACGGTGGCGACCGTGCCGCCGCCCGCGCCCTGGAGGTGACCGGGCGGCTCTCCTTCATGCTCTCCGGCGCCCAGCTCGGCATCACCGTGACCGCCCTGCTTGTCGGTTACGTCGCCGAGCCGTACCTGGGCGCCGGGCTGGCCGACCTGCTCGGCGTGGCCGGCGTGTCCGGCGCGGTGGCGCTGCCGCTGTCGGTGGCGCTGGCCCTGGTCATCGCCACCGTGGTGCAGATGGTCCTGGGCGAGCTGGCCCCGAAGAACCTGGCCATCGCCCGGGCCGTGCCACTGGCCCGGGCGCTGTCCCGGTCCACCCTGATCTACCTGCGGATCGCCGGTCCGCTGATCACGCTCTTCGACCGGGCCGCCGTGCGGCTGCTCCGCCGGGTCGGCATCGAGCCGATCGAGGAGCTGCCCAGCGGCGCCACCCCGGCCGACCTGGAACAGATCATCGCCGAGTCCCGCGAGGAGGGGCATCTCGACGCGGAGATGTCCGACCTGCTGGACCGGGGGCTCGACTTCCGGGGGCTGACCGCCGGTGAGGCCATGGTGCCCCGGGTCGACGTGCACACCGTCCGGGCCGACGAGCCGGTCAGCCGGATCGTCGAGATGCTCGACACCGGCCACTCCCGGTTCCCGGTGCGCGGCGCCGAGGGCGTCGACGACCTGATCGGCGTGGTCGGCATCGCCGACGTGCTGGGCGTGCCGCCGGCCGAGCGGGCGCGTACCCGGATCGACGCGGTGGCCGTACCCCCGTTGCTGGTGCCGGAGACGCTGCCGCTGCCGACGGTGCTGGACCGGCTCCGGTCCGGGCACCGGCAGTTGGCCTGCGTGGTCGACGAGTACGGCGGGTTCGCCGGCGTGATCACGCTGGAGGATCTCGCCGAGGAGCTGGTCGGGCCGATCCGCGACGAGGACGACCCGCCGGAGCGGGCGCCGGCCCGGCAGGAGGACGGCTCCTGGGTGGTGCCGGCCCGCTGGCGGATCGACGAGGTCGCCGACAGCACCGGCATCGAACTGCCCGAGGCGCCGGAGTACGACACGCTCTCCGGCCTGGTGATGCGGGAGCTGGGTCGGGTGCCCGAGGTCGGCGACCGGCTGGAGATCGCGCTCGCCGGTGACGGTGACGAACCGCCGCCGTCCGGGCCCCGGGTGCTGGTGGAGGTGCTGGCCGTGGACCGGCACGTCGCCGACTCGGTCCGGCTCCGGACGACTGCCGGCGTGGCCGGGGAGGGTGCGGCATGAGCCCCGGATTCGCGTTGATCTTCTCGGTGGTGCTGCTGGCGCTCAACGGATTCTTCGTGGCGGCCGAGTTCGCGCTGGTCGCCTCGAAGCGGTACCGGCTGGAGCAGTCGGCGGCCGGTGGTGGCCGGGCGGCCCGCGCGGCGCTGGACGGCGTCCGCGAGCTGAGCCTGATGCTGGCCGGCGCGCAGCTCGGCATCACGCTGTGCACGCTGGGCCTCGGCGCGTTGGCCGAGCCGGCCATCGAGCACCTGCTCAGCCCGTTGCTGCACGCGGTCGGCCTGCCCGACGCGGCGAGCCACGTGGTGGCGCTGGTGTTCGCGCTGGGCCTGGTGACGTTCCTGCACCTGGTGGTCGGCGAGATGGCGCCGAAGTCGTGGGCGATCACCGACGCGGAGCGCTCGGCGATGCTGCTGGCGCTGCCGTTCCGGGCGTTCGCCCGGATCGCCCGCCCGGTGCTGTCGTTGCTGAACGGGCTGGCCAACGCGATGCTGCGGCTGGTCGGCGTGCAGCAGCAGGACCAGCTCGCCCAGGTGCACGGCCCGGACGAGCTGCGCATCCTGCTGGAGCAGTCCCGGGAGCACGGGCTGCTCGGCGCCGAGCAGCACCAGTTGCTGACCAGCATGCTGGAGTTGCAGGGCACCACGGTGGCCCAGGTGATGGAGCCGTTCGACAAGATCGTCACGGTCCGCCGGGACGACACCGCCGAACGGATCGAGCACGTCTCCCGGGACAGCGGCCGGTCCCGCCTCGCCGTGGTCGACAGCGGTGGCGAGGTCTGCGGCCTGGTGCACGTCCGGGAGGCGGTGCGCGCGGTGACCACCGGCCGGACGGCGACCGCCGGGGAGCTGATGACGAACGCGTTCACGCTGCCGGCCGAGTCGTCGGTGTCCGAGGCGGTGGCGGCGATGCGGGGCCGGCAGGCGCAGCTCGCGTTGGTCCGTAACGGTGGTGGCCCGACCCGGCCGATCGGCTTCGTCGCGCTGGAGGACCTCCTGGAGGAGGTCATCGGCGAGTTCGACGACGAGACCGACCCGGTCCCGAGGGGCCGCCGCCTCCGCTGACCCACCCCGCCCACCCCGGGCGGGTGTGGGTGGGTGGGGAGGGGGAATGCCCCGGTATGCGGCTCACCGGGGTGTCGCGGGGGTCGGCCTGGACCGGGCTCTCGGTCACCACCACGTTGCCCAATCCGAGCACCCGGCCGGGCCTGCGCCTGCCGGGTCGGGTGACGTTGGCCGCCGACGGCGAGGACGTCCTGGTCCGACACATCCGCCTCGGGCTGGTCACCCAGGTCGAGCCGGAGGACCCGGGGGCGCCGCGCCGGCTGGTGCAGTACCACCAGTGGCCGATCGCGGGCCGGTTCGTGGTGCCGGGCGGGCGTCGGCGGGCGGTGGACTTCGCCGTGCCGCTGCCCTGGGCGACGCCGGTGACGGTGTTCGGCGGGGTGCCGTTGATGACGTTGCGCACCGGGCTGCGGACCGAGGTGTCCGTCGACCCGGACCTCGACCAGGGCGAGATGGTGCCGGTCCTGGTCCACCCGCTGCCCACCCAGCAGCACCTGCTCGCCGCGTTGGACACGCTCGGCTTCGTGATGCGGCAGGCGGGACTCCAGCAGGGCCGGCTGCCCGGGGTGGCGCAGACGCTGCCGTTCCAGCAGCGGCTCGGCTTCTGGGCCGCCCCGCTCTACGCCGGCCCGATGACCGAGCTGGAAGTGACCATGCTGACCGACTCGGCCGGCATGGAGGTGTTGTTCTGGCTGGACCGGCGGCTGTCCCTGGCCGGGGTGACCCACCAGAGCATCAGCCGGTTCCGGGTCTGGCACGCCGGAGCGGACCGGCGGGACTGGGTGGCCACCGTGGACGGCTGGCTGCGGCACGCCATCGACCGGCACGCCGCAGCCGCCGCGCACGCGGACTGGTCGGCCACGATCCGGGAGTCGGCGCACGTCAGCCGCCATCCCGACCAGCCGGTCGCACCCGGCTACGGCCTCGGTGGCACGGCCGGCAGCGGGGGCGTCGGCGGCGGCGGTGGCGGCGGCGACGGCACCTGAGCGCCGCGCGGGGCGTCAACAGGGGCCCCTCCTCCACCGAATACGTTAAGGAGGGGCCCCTCCTCTACCGAATACGTTAAGAAGGGGCCCCTCCTTACACGTCAGCCGGCGGCGAGCTTGAGGCTGAAGCCGAGGAACAGCATCGCGATCGCGGTGGTGCCGGTTGCGGCGAGCCGCTGACGGTGCTGGAACTGGGCGGCCAGGAACGTGCCGGTGAAGATCAACGCGGTCAGGTAGAGCGCGCTGGTGACCTGCGCGATCAGCCCGAGCAGCAGGAACGACAGTGCCGGCCAGGCGTACCCGGGGTCGACGAACTGGATGAAGAACGAGACGAAGAAGAGGATCGCCTTCGGGTTGAGCAGGCTGATCGTCAGCGCCCGCCGGAACGGGTCGCGGGCCGGCTCCACCTCGTCGATCAGGCGCGGCGTGGCCGGGTCGTTGCGGTCACGCCAGCGCCGCCACGCGCCGCGCAGCATGGCCAACCCCAACCATCCGAGGTACGCCGCGCCGGCGTACTTGATCACGAGGAAGAGTGGCGGGTACGCCCGGAGCAGCGAGGCCACCCCGGCGGCGGAGAGGGCCATCAGCGCGGCGTCGCCGACGAACACCCCGGCGGCGGCCCGGTAACCGGTGGCCACCCCGCGCCGGGCGGCGGTGGCAAGCACGAAGAGCGAGTTCGGCCCGGGCAGCAGCACGATCGCCACGGTGCCCAGCACGTACGTTCCGATGTCGGTGATCCCCAGCATGCCGGACATCATGAACCGGCCGGTGCCGCCGGCTGAAGTCGTTTCTGCAGCCTGAGCTGTGCGTTCGGCCACTCCTCGGCGATCATCGAGTAGAGCGCGGACTGCCGCCAGGTGCCGTCGGCCCGGCGCCGGTTGGACCGCAGCGTGCCCTCCCGCACCGCGCCGAGCCGCTCGATGGCCCGCTGGGACCGCTCGTTGAGCGTGCTGGTCTGCCAGGTGACCCGCACCGCGTCCAGCTCCTCGAAGGCGCGGGTGAGCAGCAGCAGTTTCGCCTCGGTGTTGATCCCGGTGCGCCACCACGGCCGGCCGAGCTGGGTGTAGCCGATCTCCACGGTCCGCAGGTCGGCGTCGGGCTGGTAATAGGAGGTGGTGCCGACGATCGCGCCGGTGGCCGCGCAGCGCTGCACCCACGGCGTCCGGACACCACGGAACCCGGCGTCCAGGGCGGCGCGGATCAGCTCGGCCGTCCCGGCCACGTCGGTGGGGCGTGGACTGCCGACGTGCCGCCAGGCCTCCTCGTCGTCGAGCGCGGCGTGCAGCTCCTCGGCGTGCGAGAGGTCCAGCGGTTCCAGCACGACGTGCTCGCCGCGCAGCACCACCGGCTCCAGCCAGGGCGAGCGGGCCGGCCGCAGGTAGGTCGGCACCGGCGCGGTGACGCCGGCGTCCGGTTCGGGCCGGCCCGGCGTCAGCCGCAGCGGCAGCACCCCGGCCCAGTACGGCAGCTCCGCGTCGGCCGGCTCGTCGTTGACGCCACCGGTGCGCATCCGCACCGACACCTCGCGCAGGGGCAGCGCCAGCACTGCGGTCTCGGCCAGCTCGCGCCGGTTCGGCGGCCGGCTCTCGGTGGACCGGCCGGCGGCCACCTTCTCCACCAGCGCGGTCAGCACGGCGGCCTTCTCCCGCTCGTCGGTGACCAGCCGGGCGGTGCCGTGCGCGACGACCGAGCGGTAGTTGGCGCTGTGGTGGAACTGGGAACGGGCGTAGACCAGCCCGTCGAGGTGGGTGACCGCGACGCTGACCGGCAGTCCGTCCGCGCCCCGGGCGGCGAGCAACGGTCGGCTGCCGGTGGAGCCGTGCAGGTAGAGCGTGTCGTCGACGCGCACGTGCAGGGTCGGCAGGACGCGTGGCTCGCCGTCGGAGGTGAACGCCAGCGCGCAGTGGTACGCCTCGTCGAGCAGCGCGTGGGCGGTGGCCCGGTCGTAGTGCATCCGGTCGCGGGTGCGGGTGGCGGTGGTGCGTTCGGTCCGGGGGTACATGCGATCTCCCGATTTTGTTCTAGTACAATCTCCGAACTGTGTCAGCACGTTATCAGATCAGCGGTGCCACGTCGGTGGCCATTTCGGCGAGCGTGGAATCCGCCGTCCGCGCCGGCGCGCTCGCCCCGGGCGACCCGCTGCCCGCGGTCCGGGCGCTCGCCGGCGAGTTGGGCGTCAGCCCGGCCACCGTCGCCCGGGCGTACCAAGACCTGCGGCAGCGTGGCCTGGTCGTCACCGCCGGCCGGCTCGGCACCCGGGTCCGACCCCGCCCGCCGGTGGCCGCCCGCCGCGCGGCGCTGCTGCCGCCACTGCGCCCCGACACCCGCGACCTCGCCAGCGGCCACCCCGACCGCCGGCTGCTGCCGCCGCTCGGGCCGCACCTGGCCGCGCTCGCCGCCGGATTCGGGCCCGCCACCGGGTACGCGGAAGCTGCCGTCCTGCCCGAACTGGCCGCCGCCGCCCGGGAACGGCTCACCGCCGACGGGGTGCCGGCCGACGAGCTGACCGTGACCGGCGGCGCGCTGGACGGCATCGAGCGGCTGCTCGCCGCCCACCTACGGCCCGGCGACGCGGTCGCGGTGGAGGACCCCGGGTGGGCCAACCTGCTCGACCTGATCGCCGCGCTCGGCCTGCGTACCGTCGGGGTGCCGGTGGACGACGAGGGCCCGACCGTGGCCGGGGTGCGGGTCGCGCTGGCCGCCGGCGTCCGGGCGCTGGTGGTGACCAGCCGGGCCCAGAACCCGACCGGCGCGGCCGTCTCCGCCGACCGGGCCGAGGCGCTGCGCACGCTGCTCGCCGACCGGGCCGACCTGCTGCTGATCGAGGACGACCACGCCGCCGAGCTGGCCCGCGTACCCCTGCACCCGCTCGCCGGGGTGACCCCGGCGTGGGCCCTCGTCCGGTCGGTGAGCAAGCCCTACGGGCCCGACCTGCGGCTCGCCGTGCTGGCCGGCGACGAGGCCACGGTGGCCCGGGTGGCCGGACGGGCGCAGGTCGGCGCCGGTTGGGTCTCCACCGTGCTGCAACACCTGGTCCTGGCGCTCTGGCGTGATCCGGCCACCGCCGAGCTGGTGCGGCGCGCGGCGGACGGCTACGACCGGCGGCGGGACGGACTGGTCGCCGCGCTCGCCGCGCGCGGGCTGGCCGCGCACGGGCGCACCGGGATCAACGTCTGGGTGCCGGTGCCGGACGAGACGGTCGCGGTCACCGCCCTGCGCGACGCCGGCTGGTCGGTGGCGCCCGGCAGCCTCTACCGGATCGCCGCCGCGCCCGCCGTCCGGATCACGGTGAGCACGCTCGACGACACCGACCTGCCGCCGCTAGCCGACGCACTCGCGCACGCGGTGCGCCCCGTGAAAGGAGGGGCCCCCTATTAACGCCTCCGGTATAGCAGGGGCCCCCTCCTAACACGCGCGCCGGCAGATGCCGCGTGCCGGCCGGCGGACGGGGTAGAACGGTCCGCATGGCCGAGACCGAGAACGCGCCCGGCGCGCAGGAGTTCATCCCGCCGTCGGCGGACACCATCGACGCGCTGCGGACCGCGGCGGCCGGATGCCGCGGCTGTGAGCTGTACCGGGACGCGTCGCAGACCGTCTTCGGCCGGGGCGACGAGAGCGCCCGGGTGGTCTTCGTCGGCGAGCAGCCGGGCGACGTGGAGGATCAGCAGGGCCTGCCGTTCGTCGGCCCGGCCGGCCGACTGCTGCGTAAGGCCGTGGACGACGCCGGCCTGGACCCCGGCCAGATCTACCTGACCAACGCCGTCAAGCACTTCCGCTTCGAGCTGCGCGGCAAGCGGCGCATCCACCAGACCCCGGACCGGGTGCACATCACCGCCTGCCGGCCCTGGCTGGTCGCCGAGTTCGCCCGGCTGCGCCCGGAGCTCGTGGTGGTGCTCGGCGCCACCGCCGCCAAGGCGCTGCTCGGCCCGACGTTCCGGGTGACGAGACAACGTGGCGAACTGCTGCCCTGGCCGGCCGCCGCCCAGCACCCGGAGGACTTCGCGCGGGTGCCGGTGGACCGGTCCGGCGCGGTCGCCGACGCGCCGGACACCCGGCTGCTCGCCACCATCCATCCGTCCGCCGTGCTGCGCGCCGACAACCAGGACATCGCGTACGAGGGCCTGGTCGCCGACCTCAAGGTGGCGGCCGGCGTGCTGCGCTGAGGTCGGCCGCGTTCTTCCGGTTCCCGATTCGAGCGGCGTCCCCGGCAGCACGGTCGTGCCGGGAGACCTGTAACCTGAATGCGATATACCTCTGCGTCATTATTATGACTCAGAGGCATACGACGTCGAGGTGATGTCTTCCCGTCCCCTGACCCGCCGACCGCACGAACCGCACCCCATCGGCGTGTCGAATCCGGGAAGGCACGTTGTGCTCAGGCCAGGTGCTGTTCCTTGATCGCGGCGACGAACGTCTGGAAGGTCTCCGAGGCGAACACCAGCGCCGGCCCCTTTCGGTCCTTGCTGTCCCGGACCGCGACGACACCGGGGAGATCGGCAGCCACTTCCACACAGTTGCCGCCGTTGTTGCCGCTCTTCGTGCTCTTGTGCCAATGCGCGCTGCTCAGGTCCATGATGCTGCCGCTTCTCTGATCAGGTTGGCCGATTGGGTTCGAGGGAGAGCCTCTCCTACTATGCGTGCCCAGCGTTGCTCCAGGATGCCGACATCCTCCCGATCCTCAATGATCTGCGCCCTTACCTGGGCGTCGACGTGAGCGACCCGAGTGCCGTCGGGCATCTCGGCCATCGCAAACGGACCCCCCATTCCTGGGTACAGCGGCGAGCCGAGAGGGACAATGTGCACCCGCACAGAGGTCAGCTCGGTGCAGGCGAGGATGTGCAGGCACTGCTCGCGCATCACCGAACGGTCCGAGTTGGCCGGACGACGAAGGACCGCCTCGTCCATGACGGCGACAAAGAGCGGAGGCCGGGACCGGCGCAGGATCGACTGGCGCTCGATCCTGGCGGCGGTCAGCGCGTCGACCTCCTCCAGCGTCAGTGACTCCATCGCCAGTGTCGCCCTGGCGTACGCCTCGGTCTGCAACAGCCCGGGCACCCAAGCCAGTTCGAAGCCACGGAGGGCGAGGGCCTCCCGCTCGATGTCGGCCCACGGCCGGAACCATGACGGCTCACGTCTCTTGAGTACGTCCGGCCACAGGTCCTTGACGTCCCTGCCGAGGATGGCCGCGACCCGGGAACGGGCCACCGGGCGCGGGATGCGCCCACGGCTGACCCACCGCTGTGCCGTCTTGGGGTCCACGCCGGTCTGCGCGGCAAGGCTCTCCGCGGTCTCCCCGGCCTCGGTCATGGCCGCGATGAGTCCGTGATTCACGGCATCTCCTCAGTGGACGTCCCCGACGTCTCCCGAACATACATCAACGCAGTGTGAGGGTCCTGTCACCACGCGGCATCCTGCCGGAAGGCGGCGATGCGGAGGTGCGGAGATGCCCAGGTGGAAGTGGTTCCAACGCGAGAACGAGCCGGTCGACGTGGTGCAGCCGGCGACGGCTTATCCCGACCGGGCCGGCGCCCACGCGAAGCAGCCCGAGGCTTCCCATAAACGGGAAGTCGACGAACGCCAGTCGGACGGCGGCTGCGAGCGCCTCGCGCGAGCCGGGGAGATGCTGCGCGCCTGGCGGAACAACCGGGAGAAGACCGATGACGCTGAACGGCGGTGACGTCCTGCTGGTCACCAGGGCGGCGAGCGTCCAGTTCACAAAGCCGGTCCGGTTCCGCGTGATCAAGGACGTCACGGACGCCGCCGACGAGGTCAGGCGCGTCCCTGCCAGGTGCACAGGCAGACCCGGTTGCCGTCCGGGTCGGCGAGCATCCAGAAGTTCGGGGCCTCCGCGTCACTGACCAGCGTGCCGCCGGCCGCGAGCGCCGCCTCGATGCGCGCCGCGACAGCGGCCGGGTCGACCCACACATCCGGATGCCAGCGCTGCCGGGGCTCCTCGCGGCCGGACGCCTGGAACCAGATCGTGGGCAGCGCGCCGGCCGGGTCGCGTACCTCGTTGGTGGCGTCGCCCGACGGCTCCCACGCCAGGACCGCCCGCCAGAACGGCGCGACGGCGGCGTGCTCGGGGCTGTCCAGCGCGAACTCCAGGCGGGACAGCCCGGCCGGGGACGGCGACAGGCCGGCGTCGGCGGCGAGCGCCGAGATCGTCCGGGCCAGGCGCAGGTCCCGCCCGGTGACGCCGCCCGCGTCGTGCGACCACAGCCGCACATCCACAAAGGTGTAGCGCAGGTCCAGGTCGGGATGATGGTCCACCCGCTCGGCCTCCGCGCCGACCGCGGCCACCAACGCCAGACCGGCCGCGAAGTCGGGGGTACGGATGCGGGTGTGCAAAGCGCCCAGCAGGTACGTCCACCCGTCCAGCCCGGCGTCGGCGATCTGTGCTCCGGTCAGCGTGGTCACCGGGTCATCCTGACGCGCGTCCCGCCGACCCGCCACCCCGGAGGCACACAGGTTGCGAGCGGCGCTGTGCGGGCTGGGCATGTGCTCACGGCCCTCGCTGCGCTCGGTGCGTTCGCTCATGCGGCCCCTGTCCAGGGCGGGTGAGCGGTGCCAGACTGGCCGCCATGGAGCAGCATCTCTACCAGCCGGTGCACGACGAGTTCCGGGACCTGTGCCGTCGGTTCCTCGCCCGGGAGGCGGTGCCGCACCACGAGCGCTGGGAGGCCGAGGGCATCGTCGACCGCGCGGTGTGGCGGGCCGCCGGCGCGGCCGGGCTGCTCGGGCCGGACGTGGACCCGGCGTACGGCGGTGGCGGGCAGCGTGACTTCCGGTTCAACGCGGTGCTCGACGAGGAGATCATCGCGGCCGGCTGCACCGGTCTGGGCTTCGGCCTGCACAACGACGTGGTGGCGCCGTACCTGACCGAGCTGACCACCGCCGACCAGCGCAAGCGCTGGCTGCCGGGCTTCTGCTCGGGTGACCTGGTCACCGCGATCGCGATGAGCGAGCCGGGCGCGGGCAGCGACCTGGCCGGCATCCGCACCACCGCGGTCCGGGACGGCGATTCGCTGGTGCTCAACGGCCAGAAGACGTTCATCACCAACGGTGAGCTGGCCGACCTCGTGGTGGTGGTGGTGAAGACCGCCCCGGAGCAGGGCGCGCACGGGGTGAGCCTGGTGGTGGTGGAGCGTGACACGCCGGGCTTCGGCCGGGGACGCCGGCTGGCCAAGGTCGGGCTGAAGGCCAACGACACCGCCGAGCTGTTCTTCGACGACTGCCGGGTGCCGGCGGAGAACCTGATCGGCGCCGAGAACCAGGGCTTCTACCACCTGATGGCCAACCTGCCCCGGGAGCGGCTGAGCATCGCGGTCGCCGCGGTGGCGGCCTGCGAGAAGCTGCTCGCGCTGACGCTGGAGTACGCCCGCTCGCGGGAGGCGTTCGGCCGCCCGATCGGCTCGTTCCAGCACAACCGGTTCCTCCTGGCCGAGCTGGACACCGAGGTCACCATCGCGCGGACGTTCGTGAACCACTGCGTCGCCGAGCACGACGCGGGCCGGCTCTCGGTGACCGACGCGGCGAAGGCGAAGTGGTGGACCACCGAGTTGCAGACCCGGGTCGCCGACCGGTGCGTGCAACTGCACGGCGGGTACGGCTTCATGGCGGAGTACCCGGTGGCGAAGGCGTGGCTGGACAGCCGGGTGCAGACCATCTACGGCGGCACCACCGAGATCATGAAGGAGATCATCGGCCGCGGCCTCGGCCTGTAGCGAAACCGGGTGCCGGCCGGTCGGTCCGGTGCGGAAGGATGGGGCACCCGTCCCCACCAGGAGCGCCATGGCCACCGACCTGACCGCGCCGGCCCCGCCCCGGCCCGATGTCGCCGCCATCCAGCGGCGTACCCTCCGGCTGCTCTTCCTCACCCAGATCGTCGGCGGCCTCGGCGTGGCCATCGGCATCTCGGTCGGCGCGCTGCTCGCCGCCCGGATCGCCGGCACCGCCCTGGCCGGGCTGGCGCAGAGCGCCGGGGTGGTCGGCGCGGCGCTGCTCGCCGTGCCGGTGACCCGGCTGATGGCGGCGCGCGGGCGGCGCCCCGGGCTGGTCCTGGCCTATCTGATCGGCGCGACCGGCGGCGTGCTTGTGGTGGCCGCCGCGGTGACCCGTGTGGTGCCGCTGCTCTTCGTCGGCATGCTGCTGTTCGGCGGTGGCACGGCGGCCAACCTCCAGGCCCGCTACTCGGCGGTGGACCTCGCCGAGCCGGCGCGCCGGGGCCGGCAGTTGTCGCTTGTGGTCTGGGCCACCACCATCGGCTCGGTGACCGCGCCGAACCTCGCCTCGTTCGCCGACGACGCCACCCGGGGCTGGGGCGTGCCGACGCTGGCCGGGCCGTTCGTCTTCAGCGCCGTCGCGTTCGTGCTGGCTGCCGTCGTACTCTTCGCGTTGCTCCGGCCGGACCCGCTGCGCACCGCGCGCCGGCTGGCGGCGGCCGAACCGGCCGCTCCCGCCGGCCCCGACCGGGCGGTCACCCGCCGCGGCGGCATGGTCGCCGCGTGGCGGACGGTACGCGGGCGGCCGGCCGCCCGCCTCGGCATCGCCGCGGTCGCGGTGGGGCACCTGGTGATGGTCGCGGTGATGTCGATGACCCCGGTGCATCTCGGTGAGTGGCACTCCGACGCGGACGTGCTGCGGGTGGTCGGCATCGTGCTCAGCCTGCACATCGCCGGCATGTACGCGTTCTCGCCGGTGGTGGGCTGGCTGACCGACCGGCTGGGGCGGCGGCCGGTGATCCTCGGCGGCGTGGCGCTGCTGCTGGCCGCGTGCGCGGTGGCCGGCACCGCCGGGCACCACACCCCGCCGCTCTCGGTGGGGCTGGCGCTGCTCGGGCTGGGCTGGTCGGGCACCATGGTGGCGGGCTCGACGCTGCTGTCGGAGTCGGTGCCCGCCGCCGACCGGCCCGGTGTGCAGGGCCTGTCCGACCTGCTGATGGGGCTGGCCGGGGCGGGCGCGGCGGCGGTGAGCGGGTTCGTCATGCGGGCCGTGGGGTACCCGACGCTCACCCTGCTGGCGGCGATCGCGGTGGTGCCGCTGGTGGCGCTGGCGATGCGGCGTCCCGGCGCGGAACCACTCGACGAGGAGGACTGAACACGTGCGGCTGACCGACTTCTGGACGCGTCTGGAGGAGGCGTTCGGGCCGGGCTACGCGGCCAGCATCGCCAGCGACCAGGTGCTGTCGCAGCTCGGCGGGCGGACCGTCGAGCAGGCGCTCGCGGCCGGTGAGGAAACGCACGTGGTGTGGCGGGCGGTGGTCGCCGCGTATCCCGACCGCGTGCCCGCACGGCTACGCTGAGCAGCCTTTTCTCTGGTTCCGCGTGTCGCTTGCCCAGTCGTACACCTGTTCGGCTATTGTCCACAGCGGGGTGCTCGTCCACAGCTCACGGCCCGTCGGCTGGTTTTCTGTCGGACCCAGCGCCTAGCGTGTCCCGCGTGACGCGAAGCTCAGGAAAGACGCCGGCGAAGGCAGGGGTGGCAACGATGGCGGCAGGTCCTGACCGGGAGAAGGCGCTAGACCTTGCTCTCGCTCAGATCGACAAGCAGTTCGGCAAGGGTTCGGTGATGCGGCTGGGGGAGCGGCCCGTCGTGCAGACGGCGGTCATCCCCACCAGCTCCATCGCGCTCGACGTGGCGCTCGGCGTGGGCGGTCTGCCGCGCGGCCGGGTCGTCGAGATCTACGGTCCGGAGTCCAGCGGTAAGACCACCGTCGCCCTGCACGCGGTGGCCAACGCCCAGCGGGCCGGTGGCATCGCCGCGTTCATCGACGCCGAGCACGCGCTCGACCCGGAGTACGCGAAGGCGCTCGGCGTCGACACCGACGCCCTGCTGGTCTCCCAGCCGGACACCGGCGAGCAGGCGCTGGAGATCACCGACATGCTGGTCCGCTCCGGCGCGATCGACATCATCGTGATCGACTCGGTCGCGGCCCTGGTGCCGCGCGCCGAGATCGAGGGTGAGATGGGCGACAGCCACGTCGGCCTCCAGGCCCGGCTGATGAGCCAGGCGCTCCGGAAGATCACCGGCATCCTCAACAACACCGGCACCACCGCGATCTTCATCAACCAGCTCCGCGAGAAGATCGGCGTGATGTTCGGCAGCCCGGAGACCACCACCGGTGGTCGGGCGCTGAAGTTCTACGCCTCGGTCCGGCTCGACGTGCGCCGCATCGAGAGCCTCAAGGACGGCACCGACGTGGTCGGTAACCGCACCCGGGTCAAGGTCGTGAAGAACAAGGTCGCCGCGCCGTTCAAGCAGGCCGAGTTCGACATCATGTACGGCAAGGGCATCTCCCGTGAGGGCTCCCTGATCGACGTCGGTGTGGAGCAGGCGATCATCCGCAAGTCCGGCGCCTGGTACACCTACGACGGCGACCAGCTCGGCCAGGGCAAGGAGAAGGCCCGCGAGTTCCTCCGCGAGAACCCGGACGTCGCGGCCGAGATCGAGAAGAAGATCCTGGAGAAGCTCGGCGTCGGCACCGGTGGTGCGGGCGATGCCGCCGGCGGCCCGGAGTTGCCGCCGGTCGACTTCTGATCCGCTGACCAGTGGCAGGACGACGCGCCCGTACGGGACGGGGCTGGGATGCCAGCCCACCCCGTACGGGTGACGCCACCGGCGCGCCGCAGCCCCGCCGTGGCCGCCGTGGTCGCGCGGTGGAGTCCGATCCGGGGGAGGCTCCGGCTCCGCCGCGCGACGAGGCCGAGCTGGCCCGTGAGATCTGCCTGCGGCAGCTCGCCACCCGACCGCGCACCCGGGCCGAGCTGGCCGGCGCGCTCGCCCGGCGCGGCATCTCCGAAGAGGTGGCCGAGCGGGTCCTCGACCGTTACGACGAGGTCGGCATCGTCGACGACGCGGCCTTCGCCCAGGCCTGGGTGAGCAGCCGGCACACCGGCCGTGGGCTGGCCCGCCGGGCGCTCGCCAACGAGCTGCGCCGGAAGGGCGTCGACGACGAGTTGGCCGGCGCGGCGCTGGACGGGATCGACGAGGAGGCCGAGGCGGAGACCGCCCGCGCCCTGGTGGACCGGAAGCTGCGCACCGCCCGGGGCGAGCCCGACGCGGTGTTCCGGCGTCTGGTCGGCATGCTGGCGCGTAAGGGCTACCCGGCCGGCGTGGCGATCCGCGCGGTGAAGGACGCGCTGGCCGCGCAGAGCGCCGAGGCGGCGGAGTTCGCCGAGCACATCGACGCCGACGCCCTGGCCGACGCGGAGAACGACCTCGACGCCCGCCGGCACGACTGACCGTCCGGGCCCGGGCGCGACGGTCCGGCGCCGGTGGTTCGCCCGCGAGACCGGCGGCGGACTGCGCGCCGAGGACGTGGTGATCTGCGTCGCGGGCGCCATGGCAGAAGGGGGCACACCGGTGCTGAAGGCGTGTCTGAACGGCGGGCGGCGACGGGACGAGCACCCCGCCGTCCCGCTCACCCCGGCCGAGTTGGCCGCCGACGCCGCCCGCTGCGTGGCCGCCGGGGTGGCCGCGGTGCACGTGCACCCGCGTGACGACAGCGGCGTCGAGTCCCTCGACCCGGCCGTGATCGCCGCTGCGGTCGACGCCGTCCGGGCCGCCTGCCCCGGCCTGCCGGTCGGGGTCAGCACCGGCGCCTGGATCGTGCCCGACCCGCCCGAGCGGGTGGCCGCGGTGCGCGCCTGGACGGTGCGGCCCGACTTCGCCTCGGTCAACGCCCACGAACCGGGCGCGGCGGCGGTCGCGGCGGCCCTGCACGAGCGCGGCGTCATGGTCGAGGCCGGCCTCTGGACGGTGGCGGCGGTCGACGCGTGGCGTCGCTGGCCGACTCCGACCGGCCGGGTCCTGGTGGAGTGCATGGCCGAACCGGCGGAGGCGGCGCTCGCCGACGCGGTGGCGATGCTCGCCGCGCTGCCGACCGGGTGCCCGCCGGTGCTGCTGCACGGCGAGGGGCCGGCCACCTGGCCGGTGTTCGTCGAGGCGGTCCGTCGAGGCCTGCACACCCGCATCGGCCTGGAGGACACGCTGCTGCTCCCGGACGGCAGCCGCGCGCCGGACAACACCGCCCTGGTCGCCGCCGCCCGGCATCATACCCCGGGGATGGGTCTGAGCAGCCGGGAAACGTCACGCTAGGATGACAGGCGGCGAGGTTTGTCCGGCCCTGTCCGGCATATTCTCAGCAATCCGTGACGGCTCAACTTCTCTCCGTCCGGGTGGTTTGATCATGACTCCTTGACCGAACGGGTCCTCGCGACCTAGCCTCGCCATACAGGCTCACTTTGCCCGACCAGCGCAGGCTAAGCGCACAACATAGATCGCGTAACAGAACAGCATCACTTTGGCCAGCTTCACCGGCCCTTGACGGCAGCTCCGGACCCGGTCCGGAGCGTCCGACAACTGCAACCGGCCGTCGGCGGTTCCCCCCGAAGGGGCACCGCCGACGGAAAGCTGCCCACAGCCAGCCGCTCCGGTCGGGCGTCCAGAGTCGCAGGCGCGTGCCCGTCGGCGCGTGTCCTGCGGCGCCGACGTTCAGGGGAGGCGGCCATGGCGCGGCGGCACAGGTTCACCGGCGGTCTGCGATGAGCGCCTTCGACGTCGTCCTCCTCGTGGTGGTGCTGCTGCTGGTCGTGGTGGTGGTCGGCGCCGTGCTGTTCGGTGTGCGGGCGCTCCAGCGGCTCAGCCTGGCTCCGGCACCGGAGGACCCGGCCTTCATCGCGGAGAAGGACCGGCAGGAACAGTCCCTGGCCGCGTTGCGTACCGCCGCCGACGAGGTCAACAGCACCATCGACGTGGCGAAGTCGGCGGCCTCCGCGGCCCGGGCCGAGGCAGCCGCCGCGAAGGCCGAGGCGAAGGCCGCCCGCGCCGAGGCGCGACGGGTGCTCGACGACGCCCGCACCGAGGCCGACACGGTGCTGGAGCGGGCGCACAAGCAGGCCGAGGCGGACGCCGAGCAACTGCGTACCACCGCCCGGCGCAGCGGCGAGCGGGAGGTCGCGGTGCTCGCCGCCACCACCCGAGAGCAGGCCGCCGAGGTGGAGCGCCGGGCCGCCCGGATGGACGAGCGGGAGCGGCTGCACACCGAGGAGGTGGAGCGGCTCGCCGAACGGGAGCGGCAGCTCACCGCCGCGACCGCCGCGCTCGCCGCCCGGGAGGCCGCGCTGGCCGAGCGCGAGCGGGCGCTGACCGAGGTGGAGGAGAAGCGCCGCCGCGAACTGGAGCGGGTGGCCGGGCTGACCGCCGACGCCGCGCGGGCCGAGCTGGTCGAGTCGATCGAGGGACAGGCGAAGCGGGAGGCCGCGCTGCTGGTCCGGGAGATCGAGTCGGACGCGCGGGGCACCGCCGAGCAGCGCGCCCGGCACATCGTGGTGGACGCCATCCAGCGGGTGGCCAGCGAGCAGACCGCGGAGAGCGTGGTCAGCGTGCTGCACCTGCCCGGCGACGAGATGAAGGGCCGGATCATCGGCCGGGAGGGGCGCAACATCCGCGCCTTCGAGTCGGTCACCGGCGTCAACCTGATCATCGACGACACGCCCGAGGCGGTGCTGCTCTCCTGTTTCGACCCGGTCCGCCGGGAGGTCGGCCGGCTGACGCTGGAGAAGCTGGTGCTGGACGGTCGGATCCATCCGCACCGGATCGAGGAGGTCTACGACCTGGCCCGCCACGAGGTGGAGGAGCTGTGTCACCGGGCCGCCGAGGACGCCCTGGTCGAGGTGGGCATCACCGAGATCCACCCGGAGCTGGTCACCCTGCTGGGCCGGCTGCGCTACCGGACGTCGTACGGGCAGAACGTGCTCAAGCACCTGGTGGAGACCGCGCACATCGCCGGCACCATGGCCGCGGAGCTGCGCCTGGACGTGGCGACCATCAAGCGCTGCGCGTTCCTGCACGACATCGGCAAGGCGCTCACCCACGAGGTGGAGGGCAGCCACGCCATCATCGGCGCCGACCTGGCCCGCAAGTACGGCGAGGCCGAGGACGTGGTGCACGCCATCGAGGCGCACCACAACGAGGTGCCGCCGCAGACCATCGAGGCGGTGCTGACCCAGGCGTCGGACGCCTGCTCGGGCGGGCGGCCCGGGGCCCGGCGGGAGAGCCTGGAGGCGTACGTCAAGCGGCTGGAGCGGATCGAGGAGATCGCGGCCGGCAAGCTCGGTGTGGAGAAGGTGTTCGCCATGCAGGCGGGCCGGGAGATCCGGGTGATGGTCAAGCCGGACGACGTGGACGACATCGGCGCGGCCGTGCTGGCCCGCGACGTGGCCAAGCAGATCGAGGAGGAGCTGACCTATCCGGGGCAGATCCGGGTGACCGTGGTGCGCGAGTCCCGGGTCACCGAGATCGCCCGCTGACGGACGCGTGGGGATGGTGGCCGGTGCCGGCCGCCATCCCCACGCTGTTTTCGGTGCCTGTAGACGCCGCCGCTCAACCCTGTGGTTCGGTCGCCGGGGCGTCGTCCCGTGGCGCCGTCGCCTGTTTCGGGACCCGGAATCCGCGTCGCCTGGTGCGCCGGTCCAACCAGTTGGCGAAGGTGGTCAACATCGAGTTGATCGCGATGTAGATGGCGGCCACCACGATCGCCGCGGCGACCACGTTCCCGCGGTTCGCGGACAGGTCGTTGACGCCCCGCTGGAGCAGTTCGGGGAAGGCCACGATGTAGCCGAGCGCGGTGTCCTTGAGCAGCACCACGAGCTGACTGACGATCACGGGCAGCATGGCCCGGGCCGCCTGCGGCACCAGGATCAACTGCATCACCTGGCTCTTCCGCATGCCGACGGCGTACGCCGCCTCGGCCTGGCCCGCCGGGATCGAGCGGATGCCGGCGCGGAACGCCTCGGCGAGCACCGACCCGTTGTAGAGCGTGAGGCCGACGACCACGGACCAGAAGGCCGACACCGGTCCCTGGATCAGGAACGGCACACCGTAGAAGATGAAGAAGATCATGAGGAGCAGCGGGACGGCGCGGAAGAACTCCACGATCGCGCCGGCCGGAATCCGGACCCACCAGTGGTCGGAGAGCCGGCCGACCGCGAACAGGACGCCGAAGGCCAGCGACAGCACCATGCCGGTGGCGGCGGCGAGCAGGGTCTGCCGCAGGCCGGGCCAGATGAACTGGGTCCAGGTGGGCGCCTCGGTGAAGGGCTGCCAGAGGCTGCCCTCCCACTGCCCGGCCTGGTCGAACTTGGCGTAGACCCACCAGAGCAACGCCACCAGTCCGACACCGAAGACGACGCTGAGCGCCACGTTACGGATGCGGGCCCGGGGCCCGGGGTGGTCGTAGAGGACGGAACTGGTGCTCATCAGCGCTTCACCGCCAGTCGGTTGGCCAGCCAGCCGAAGAAGTAGCCGGTGGGGACGAGGATCGCGGCGAAGGTGCCGGCGAACACCAGGAAGATCGGGATCACGGCGTCGCCGTTGTCGTTGATGAGCTGCTTCATCACGCTGGACGCCTCGATCACGCCGATCGTGCCGACGATCGTGGCGTTCTTGCACAGCGCGATGAGCACGCTGCCCAGCGGGGCCACCACGGCCCGCCCGGCCTGCGGCAGGATCACGATCCGCAGGGTCTGGAAGAAGGTCAGGCCGATCGCGCGGGCGGCCTCCGCCTGGCCGGCCGGGACGGTGTTGACGCCGGAGCGGATCGCCTCGCAGACGAACGCGGCGGTGTAGACCGACAGGCCGACCACCCCGAGCCAGAAGTTGTTCAGGTCCAGGTCGTCGGAGAGGCTCACGCCCAGCGTCGAGTAGAGGCCGAAGTAGCAGAAGAAGATGATCAGCGTCAGCGGTGTGTTGCGGAAGATGTTGACCCAGGCCGTGCCGAAGCCCCGCAGCACCGGCACCGGGGACACCCGGAAGGCGGCGAGGAGCACGCCGAGCACCAGCGCGAGGACCGCCGACGCGCCGGTCAGCTTGAGGATCCAGAGAAAGCCCGACAGGTACGCGTCGAGGTTGGTCGGATCAGCGAATACGTGCATGCGTCGACTCCCGGGGCACGTCGTCGGCGTCGTGACAGCCCAGGGCCGGCACCCCGCGGGGTGCCGGCCCTGGAACAGGTCAGACGCTGCCGCAGTTGGTCAGCTTCGTGGTGTCCAGCTCGGGCGCGGCCTTGCCGCTCTTGCCCAGGGTGGCGTCCCAGGCGGCCTTGTACGTGCCGTCCGAGGCGGCGGTCTTGAGGATCTCGTTGACCTTCTCGCAGCCGTCCTTGTCGTCCTTCTTCAGGCCGATGCCGTAGGGCTCGGTCGAGAAGGTCTTGCCGACCACCTTGAACTTGCCGGCGTACTGGGGCTGCGCGGCGTAGCCGGCGAGGATGATGTCGTCGGTGGTCACCGCGTCGACCTTGCCGCCCTCAAGCGCGGTGATGCACTTCGAGTACGCGTCGAACTGCTGGAGGCTGGCCTTCGGGTAGTCGGTCTGGATCCGCTTGGCCGGGGTGGAGCCCTGCGCCGAGCAGACCTTCTTGCC
Source organism: Micromonospora sp. NPDC049240 (assembly GCF_040647835.1). Classification (NCBI taxonomy): domain Bacteria; kingdom Bacillati; phylum Actinomycetota; class Actinomycetes; order Micromonosporales; family Micromonosporaceae; genus Micromonospora; species Micromonospora sp. NPDC049240. Next base: position 356,785 of record NZ_JBEZCX010000002.1, on the reverse strand, counting down.
GTCCAGACCCTCCGGGCCGGTGATCGTGGAGTCGGCCTTGACCAGCAGGTCCTGGCCGGCGATGAAGTACGGGCCGGCGAAGTTGACCTTCTGCTTGCGCTCGTCGTTGATGGTGTAGGTCGCCACCACCAGGTCGACGGTGCCCTGCTGGATGAAGGGCTCGCGGTTGGCCGAGACGGTGGTCTTCCACTCGATGTTGTTCGCGTCCACACCGAGGCCCTTGGCCACGATCTTGGCGATCTCGATGTCGAAGCCCTCGTACTGGCTGCCGGTCTGGATGCCGAGACCCGGCTGGTCGGCCTTCACGCCGATGACCAGCTTCTTCTGGCTCTGGGCCTTGCCGATGATGCCCTTGGCCCCGCCGCTGCCGGAGCCGCTGTCCCCGTCGCCGCCGCAGGCGCTCATGCCGAGCGCCAAGGTCGCCGCCGCGGCTACCGCCGCCACGCGCTTCATACGCATACTCATCTCCTTCTTCGACGGAGCCGCCGGGGACGACTCCACTACGGACGCTCAGTGCGTGAGGATTTTGGAGAGGAAGTCCTTGGCCCGCTCGCTGCGCGGGTTCGCGAAGAACTCGTTCGGCGGGGCGTCCTCGACCAGTTTGCCGTCGGCCATGAAGATGACCCGGTTGGCCGCGTGCCGGGCGAAGCCCATCTCGTGCGTGACCACCACCATGGTCATGCCGTCGCGCGCCAGCGAGGTCATCACGTCGAGCACCTCGCCGACCATCTCCGGGTCGAGCGCGCTGGTCGGCTCGTCGAAGAGCATCGCCTTGGGCTGCATGGCCAGCGCGCGGGCGATCGCCGCCCGCTGCTGCTGGCCGCCGGAGAGCTGGGCCGGGTACTTGTCCGCCTGGTTGGCGATGCCGACGCGGTCGAGCAGGGCCAGGCCGCGCTCGCGGGCGGCGGCCGGCTTCTCCTTGCGGACCTTGACCGGCCCGAGCGTGACGTTCTCCAGGATGCTCTTGTGCGCGAAGAGGTTGAACGACTGGAACACCATGCCGACCTCGCTGCGCAGCTTGGCCAGCGGCTTGCCCTCGGCCGGCAGCGGCTGCCCGTCGAACGTGATGGTGCCGTTGTCGATCGGCTCCAGCCGGTTGATGGCGCGGCACAGCGTCGACTTGCCGGAGCCGGACGGGCCGATGACCACGACCACCTCGCCCCTGCCGACGGAGAGGGACACGTCGTCGAGCACGTGCAGCGGCCCGAACCACTTGTTGACCCCGTCGAGCACGATCAGCGGGTCGCCCGTCGTCACGATCGTCCACCGTCCCTGTCGTCCGTGCCGGAACAGAGGGTCGGTCGACCCCCGGTTGGGCAACTGTAGGCGGGGTGACGTGGCGGAACGCAACTCAGTTGGTCACGGAGCGGTAACACCGGTCACCGGTGTGCCGGCGGGTCCCAATTCCGTCCCTGGCCGGGGCGCCCGAGTGGCGACGCCGCCGTCTCGCGGAGATCATGGAGCGATGACGTTCCGGCTCACCGAGTACGCCCGTGGCGGCGGCTGCGCCTGCAAGATCCCGCCCGGTGAGCTGGAGGCGATGGTCGCCGGGTTGGGCCCGAGCGGCGGCGCCGCCGAACTGCTGGTCGGCCTGGAGAACGGCGACGACGCCGCGGTGGTCCGGCTGGACGAGCGCACCGGCCTGGTGACCACCGCCGACTTCTTCACCCCGGTCGTCGACGACGCGTACGACTGGGGCCGCATCGCCGCCGTCAACGCGCTCTCCGACGTGTACGCCATGGGCGGCACCCCGCTCGTCGCGCTCAACCTGCTGTGCTGGCCGCGGGAGGTGCTGCCGCTGGAACTGGCCCGGGAGGTGCTGCGCGGCGGGCAGGACGTGGCCCGCGAGGCGGGCTGCCACCTGGCCGGCGGGCACAGTGTGGACGACGACGGCCCGAAGTACGGCCTGGCGGTCACCGGGTTGGTCCGCCCGGACGAGTTGATCACCCTGGACGCCGGTCGGGCCGGGCTGCCGCTGTCGCTGACCAAGCCGCTCGGCGTGGGCGTGCTCAACACCCGGCACAAGCAGACCGGGGAGCGCAACGCTGCGGCGGTCGACTCGATGACCCGGCTCAACCGGGACGCCGCCCGCGGCGCGGTGGCCGCCGGCATCCGCTGCGGCACCGACGTGACCGGCTTCGGGCTGCTCGGGCACGCCTCGAAGCTGGCCCGCGCCAGCCGGCTCACGGTGGTGATCGACACCGCCGCGGTGCCGTACCTGGAGGGCGCGCGGGAGGCGCTGCGCGACGGGTACGTCAGCGGCGGCACCCGGCGCAACCTGGAGTGGGTGACGCCGTGGACCGACTTCGGCGACGTCGACGAGGCCGAGCGGCTGCTGCTGGCCGACGCGCAGACGTCGGGCGGGCTGCTGGTGGCCGGCGAGGTGCCGGGCGGCACGGTGGTCGGTGAGTTGCTGCCCGCCTCCGACACGTTGATCCGGCTGCGCTGACCGGCGTGGCAGCGGTGCGGACGCGACACCGTACCCGATAAACTGTCATCTTCCCGCTACTCAGGGCAACGTCGCCCAGGGGAAATTTTGCCCGGAATGGTCACAGACCGGTAACTTGCCCCCGGTCGAGGTCAAATGCCCCCCACCATCGTCAGTAAGGCCCGATCCGGAGGCCGGTGGGACGAGCGCAGCGAGGAGGCGGCATGACCGAGCTGTGGAACTGGAGAATCGACGGCGGCGCGCCGGTGGAGGTCTACCCGGCGTTGGCCGAGGCGCTCGGCCGGGTGGTGATGCCGCTCGCCGTCGCCGACCCGGTCCGGCTGCCCGCGTACGCGGTGGTCTGCGACGTGTGGGAGGCGCCCGGGGCGTACGGCACCGTGGTCGACTGTTACGGCGTGCCCGAACGCCTGCCCGAGCTGCCCGCCATCGCGGCCCTGGCCCGGGTGCTCGGCCGCAACTGCCTGATGCGCGACGACACGCTCGACGCCGGCCGGCACCTGCTGGTCGCCCCGGACGGCACGATCCGCCCGGTGCACTTCGACGTGGTCGAGACCGACGACGGCGAGGCGCTCAGCGACCAGCGGCTCTGCACGCTTGCCGACCCCGGCTGCCGGGGCTGGTCGCAGTGCCACCGCTCCCGCTGGGCCCCCGACTCGGTCGCCCCCGCGCTGGCCGCCGCCTGACCGGCCCCCACCCCCCACCCGCCGGGCGGGACACGGGGGTGGGGCGGTCCGGGTGGCCCGGATACGCTGTCCGGGTCATGACTACCGCAGCCGCGGGCAGCCCGCGCACCTACCAGGTGCGCACGTACGGCTGCCAGATGAACGTGCACGACTCCGAGCGCATCTCCGGCCTGCTCGAAGACGCCGGCTACGTGCGCGCCGCCGAGTCCGTCGAGCAGCCCGACGTGGTGGTGTTCAACACCTGCGCGGTCCGGGAGAACGCCGACAACCGGCTCTACGGCAACCTCGGCCACCTCCGCCCGGTCAAGACGAAGCACCCCGGCATGCAGATCGCGGTCGGCGGCTGCCTGGCCCAGAAGGACCGCGGCGAGATCGTCCGCAAGGCGCCCTGGGTGGACGTCGTCTTCGGCACGCACAACATCGGCTCGCTGCCGGCGCTGCTGGACCGGGCCCGGCACAACGCGGCGGCCGAGGTGGAGATCCTCGAGTCGCTGGAGGTCTTCCCGTCCACGCTGCCGACCCGGCGCGAGTCGACGTACGCGGGCTGGGTCTCCATCTCCGTCGGCTGCAACAACACCTGCACGTTCTGCATCGTGCCGTCGCTGCGCGGCAAGGAGAAGGACCGCCGCCCCGGCGACGTGCTCTCCGAGGTGCGCGCGCTGGTCGCCGAGGGCGTGCTGGAGGTGACGCTGCTCGGGCAGAACGTCAACTCCTACGGCGTGGAGTTCGGCGACCGGTACGCGTTCGGCAAGCTGCTGCGCGCCTGCGGCGACGTCGACGGGCTGGAGCGGGTCCGCTTCACCAGCCCGCACCCGAAGGACTTCACCGACGACGTGATCGCCGCGATGGCCGAGACACCGAACGTCTGCCACTCGCTGCACATGCCGTTGCAGTCCGGCTCCGACGACGTGCTGCGGGCGATGCGCCGCTCGTACCGGTCGGAGAAGTACCTGGGGATCATCTCCAAGGTCCGGGCGGCGATGCCGGACGCGGCGATCACCACCGACATCATCGTCGGCTTCCCCGGCGAGACCGAGGCGGACTTCCAGCAGACCCTCGACGTGGTCCGGGAGGCCCGGTTCTCGTCGGCGTTCACGTTCCAGTACTCCAAGCGCCCCGGCACCCCGGCCGCCACCATGGCCGACCAGCTCCCCAAGCAGGTCGTGCAGGAGCGCTACGAGCGGTTGATCGCCTGTGTCGAGGAGATCACCTGGGCGGAGAACAAGAAGCTGGTCGGGGAGACCGTCGAGGTGCTGGTCGCCGTCGGCGAGGGGCGCAAGGACGAGCGCACCGGCCGGATGTCCGGCCGGGCCCGCGACGGCCGGCTCGTGCACTTCGCCACCGGTGACCTGGCCGGGCGGATCCGCCCCGGCGACATCGTGCACACCACTGTCACGTACGCCGCCCCGCACCACCTCAACGCGGACGGGGCACCGGTGGCGCACCGGCGTACCCGGGCCGGCGACGCGGCCGAGGCGGGACGCGCCCCGCGTACGCCCGGGGTGCTGCTCGGGCTGCCGACGGTGGGCGCGCCGGCCGAGTCGCCCGCCCCCACCGGCGGCTGCGCCGCCCACTGACCCGCCCGCGCTGAAGGAGGGGCCCCTTCTTAACACCGAGTGTTAAGAAGGGGCCCCTCCTCTACCGAATGCGTTAGGAGGGGGCCCCTCCTTACACCATCAGCAGGCGGTGCCGTTGAGCTTGACGGTGGCGGGGGCGGCGGCGGTGCCGTTGGCGGTGAAGCCGACGGTCACCGAGGCGCCCGGCGCCAGCGACGACGCCCAGTTCGGCGCGGCGGCCGTGACCGTCGTGCCGGACTGCGTGACGGTGGCGTTCCAGCCGCTGGCCAGCGTCACCCCGGACGGCCACGTCCAGGTGGCCGACCACGGGTTCAGCGCGGCGGTGCCGGTGTTCTTCACGGTCAGCTCGCCCTGGAACCCGCCGGCCCAGGCGTTGGTCTGCTTGTAGCTGGCGGTGCAGCCGCCGCTGGGCGCCGGCGTCGTCGGTGCCGGCGTGGTCGGCGCCGGTGAGGTGTTCGGGGTGCCGGTCGGGGACGGGCTGCTGGTGCTGCCGCCACCCGTCGGCGGGATCAGGTACGGCTGGAGGATGGCCTGCTTGGCCTGGTTGACGGTGGTCCAGTCGTCGTTGGCGATGCCGCCGGTGTCACCCGAGTTCGGGTTCCACGACCAGTAGGTGAACGACATGCCGTTGACCCCGGTGCCGGTGTAGGCCATCAGGTTCTCCAGCCAGACCTTGTCCTTCGGGTCCTGGAGCGTGGTGCCGAACTCGCCCATCATGATCGGCGCGATGTTCTGCTTGTAGAGGTAACCCCAGTACTTGTCCCAGATCGCCGGCATGTTCGCCGGGTAGCTCGGGTCGTCGAACCAGGCCTGCCGGTAGACCGAGGTGGCGTACTCGTGCGGCGAGTAGACCAGCCGGTTCGCCACGTTCAGCCGCACCGGGAACTGCCCGGCCTTGGACAGGTTGCCGCCCCACCAGCCGCAGTCCTCGTCGTTGCTGGGGTCGTTGTCCCAGACGTTCGACAGACCGCCGCTCGGGCAGCTCACCCCCTCCACGAAGATCAGCCAGTTGGGCTGCACGCCGAGGATCGCGTTGCCGGCCCGCTCGGCGGCGAGCCGCCAGTCCCGGGCGGTGTCGCCGCAGCCCCAGCAGGCGCCGGTGGCGGCCGGGTTGGTGCCCTCGGCGTGCGGCTCGTTGTGCAGGTCCGCGCCGATCACCGTGGGGTTGTTCGCGTACCGCTGGGCCATCGTCTTCCAGTCGGCGATCCAGGTCGCCTCGGACACGCCCGAGGTGTACCAGAGCGGCGACTGCCCGGCCGAGGTCGGCCGGTGCCGGTCCAGGATGACCCGCATCCCCTTGCTGCCCGCGTAGCCGATGACCTTGTCCAGGATCTGCAACGGGGAGAGCCCGATCAGGTCCGGGTTGACGAAGTCGTTGATCCCGGTCGCCGTCGCGCCGGGCTTGATGGAGTCGTTCGAGAACGGGATGCGCAGCGTGTTGTAGCCCAACCGGGCCATGGTGTCGAGTTGGCCGCGCCACGGGTTGCTCGACCACAGGCCGTGGAACGTCTTGTTGTCGGTCTCCATGCCGAACCAGTTGATGCCGGTCAGCCGGACGGTCGCGCCCGTGCTGTCGACGATCTTGTTGCCGTTGGTGTGCAGGTAACCGGTGCCGGTGCCGCCGGCCGCGGCGACGGCCGGGGTGGTGCTGACGGCCGCGGCGACGAGGATGCCGGCCGCGGCGGTGGCGAGCGCCGTCAGGGCGCCGCCGAGGGCGGTGCGTCGGTGCATGGGAGCTCCACTTCGGATGCCCGCGCCGCTCGGGCGCCGCGGGCGGCAGGACCAGGAGGCCCGACCCGCTCGTCATCGAGTACGCGGACAGCGTCCGCCGGGCCGGTCACGTGGACGGCCAACCGCGGGGGAACACCGGCGATCCTCGACGGCACGATCACCCGTCGACGCCCTGCGCCGGCGTCACAACCTGACTCCGCCGCCCATTCTGATCAGCCCACCTCGATGCGTCAACCGCCGCCCGGACAGACGGAAGCCCCGGCCCGCCAGGGACCGGGGCTTCCGAACGCGTCCGTCAGCCGGCCTGCTCGGCGAGCTGGAGGAACTGGCGCTTGGACGCCAGCGCCTGCTCGGCCTCCTTGATGCGGCGGGAGTCGCCGGCCGCCTGGGCCCGGGCCAGCCGCTCCTCGGCCTCGGCCACCTGGGCGCGCATCTGCGCCAGCAGCGGATTGTCCTCCTTGGAGGTGCGCCGCCACGCCGAGTCCATCACCTGGCGGACCTTCTCGTCCACCGTCCGCAGCCGGCGCTCCAGGCCGGCGGCCGCCTCGCGGGGCACCCGGCCGGCCTCGTGCCACTGCGCCTGGATCTCCCGCAGCTTCGCCTGGGCGCCCTTCGGGTCGCCGTCGACGTCGAGCGCCTCGGCCTCGACCAGCAGCGCCTGCTTGCGCTCCAGGTTGACCTTCTGCTCGTTGTCCCGCGCCGAGAAGACCTCGCTGCGGCGGGTGAAGAACTCGTCCTGCGCGGCCCGGAACCGTTCCCAGAGCTTCTGCTCGGCCTCCTTGGCGGCGCGCGGCGCGGCCTTCCACTGAGCCATCAGGTCCTTGAGCTGGCCGGCGGTGACGCCCCAGTCGGTGGACTCCTTGAGCTTCTCGGCCTCGGCGACCAGCTCCTCCTTGACCGTCTGCGCCTGCTTGCGCTGCTGGTCGAGGGAGGCGAAGTGGGCGCCCCGGCGCCGGGTGAAGCCGTCCCGCGCGGCGGCGAACCGCTTCCACAGCTCACCGTCGGTCTTCTTGTCGACGCCGCGGATGGTCTTCCACTCGTCGAGGATCTCCTTGAGCCGGTCGCCCGCGGTCTTCCAGCCGGTCGACTCGGCGGCCAGCTTCTCGGCCTCCTCGACCAGGGCGGTCTTGCGGGTCAGCGCCTCGCCCCGGGCGGCCTCCCGGGCCGCCTTGGCCTCGCCGGCCTTCTCCTCGGCGACGGCGGCCAGCTTGTCCAGCCGGGCGGCCAGGGCATCGATGTCCCCGACCACGTGCGCCTCGGCCAGTGACGCGCGGATCCGGCGGATCGTGGTCAGCGAGTGGCCGGCATCGGCCGCGCCCGAGTTGAGCCGGGCCTCGGTGAGGTCCACCTCGGTCACCAGGTCGGCGAAGCGCCGGGCGAAGTGGGCGAGCCCTTCCTCCGGGGCCCCCGCCTGCCAGGATCCGACCACCCGCTCGCCCTCGGCGGTCTTGACGTAGACGGTGCCGTCCTCGTCGACCCGTCCGAAGGCAGTCCAGTCGCTCATGTGCCCATCCTCGTTCTCCCGGCGCCGAGGGAACAGCCCTCGGTCGCCGCCACGGCGCAGCAAACTTTCTCCCGGCATTGTCACAGGTCCGCCCCCGTCCGTGTCGAGCGCCTGTCGTCGACCGTGACCATACGGTGTCGTACGCCCTCGATGACCGGATCGGCGCGGGACGCACCGGGGTGTCCCGCTAGGTTGGGGTCGTGCCCCTGGTCGCCGCCGCCGTCTGCCCCCATCCGCCGCTGCTCGTGCCCGAGCTGGCCGGCGCCGCCGCACCCGAGCTGGACGACCTGCGGGCCGCCGCCGACGCGGCGGTCGCCCGGCTGCTCGCCGCCGAGCCCGACGCGATCCTGCTCGTCGGCGGGGGACCGGAGACCGTCCGGTTCAACGCCGCCGACTCGGGCTCTCTGCGCGGCTTCGGGCTCGACCGGCCGGTGCGGCTGTGGAAGATCTCCTGCTCGGGCGGAGAGGTCCTGCCGCTGAGCCTGACCATCGGCGCCTGGCTGCTGAACCGCTCCGGCACCGGGCTGCCCCGCCTGGCCCGGTCGGTGGCCCACGACGCCGCACCGGCGGAGTGCGCGGCGTTCGGCGCGAGCCTGATCGCCGACGACGATCCGCGGGTCGCGCTGCTCGTGCTCGGCGACGGGTCCGCCTGCCGGGGCGTCACCGCGCCGGGGTACGACGACCCGCGCGCGCCCGCGTACGACGAGGTGGTCGCCGCGGCCCTGGCCGGCGCGGACGCCGACGCCCTGCGCGGCCTGGACCCGGTGCTCTCCGCCGAGCTGCGGGTCGCCGGGCGGGCGCCATGGCAGACGCTGGCCGGCGCGGTGGGCGCGGCGGGCGGCGACTGGCGGGGCGAGCTGAGCTACCACCGGGCGCCCTACGGCGTCGCCTACTTCGTGGCGAACTGGGAGCTGTCATGACCGTCGTCGCGGTGGTCGGGCCGACCGCGGCCGGCAAGTCGGCGCTGAGCATCGCGTTGGCGCACGCGCTCGACGGCGAGGTGGTCAACGCCGACTCGATGCAGCTCTACCGGGGCATGGACGTCGGCACCGCCAAGCTGACCCCGGCCGAGCGGGAGGGCGTGCCGCACCACCTGCTGGACATCTGGCCGGTGACGGAGCCGGCCAGCGTCGCCGAGTACCAGAAGCTGGCCCGCGCGGCGGTCGACGACATCCTCGCCCGGGGGCGGGTGCCGTTGCTGGTCGGCGGCTCCGGGCTCTACGTGCGGGCGGTGCTGGAGCAGTTCGAGTTCCCCGGCACCGACCCGACGCTGCGGGAGCGGCTGGAGGCGGAGCTGGCCGAGGTCGGCCCGGCCCCGCTGCACGCCCGGCTCGCCGCCGCGGACCCGGTGGCGGCGGCCGGCATCCTGCCCGGCAACGGCCGGCGGATCGTCCGGGCGCTGGAGGTGATCGAGCTGACCGGCGCGCCGTTCACCGCGTCGCTGCCGGCGCCCACGCCGTACTACCCGTCCGTGCAGCTCGGCGTGGACCTGGACACCGCGACGCTGGACGAGCGGATCGCGCTGCGGGTGGACCGGATGTGGGCCGACGGCCTGGTCGACGAGGTGCGCACGTTGGTCGGCGCGGGGCTGCCGGCGGGCCGGACGGCCAGCCGAGCCCTCGGCTACCAGCAGGTGCTGCGGTTCCTGGCCGGTGAGCTGACCGAGACGCAGGCGTACGAGGAGACGATCCGGGCCACCCGCCGCTTCGTCCGCCGGCAACGCTCGTGGTTCCGGCGCGATCCGCGCGTGCACTGGCTCGACTCGGCCGCCCCCGGGTTCGTCGACACGGCGCTGCGGATCGCCGTCGGGCATCGGGGATGATGGGACCGTGGAGTTCAGCAAGGGGCACGGCACCGGCAACGACTTCGTCATCCTGCCCGACCCGGACGGCACGCTCGATCTGACGCCCGGCCTGGTCACCGCGCTCTGCGACCGCCGGCGCGGGCTGGGCGGCGACGGCGTGCTGCGGGTGGTGCGCGCCGCGAAGCACCCCGACGGCGCCGCGCTTGCCGGCGAGGCCGAGTGGTTCATGGACTACTGGAACTCCGACGGCTCGTTCGCGGAGATGTGCGGCAACGGGGCCCGGGTCTTCGTGCGCTACCTGCTGGAGCGGTCACTTGTCGCCCCGTCGGGCGGGACGCTGCCGATCGCCACCCGGGCCGGTCTGGTCCGGGCCCGCGTCGAGGGCGCGGACGTGGCGGTCGAGATGCGCCGGCCCCGCCTGCACGACGCGGCCACCGCCACACTGGGCGGGCTGACCCTGACCGGCGCGGCGGTGGACGTCGGAAACCCGCATCTGGTGTGTGCGCTGCCCGCCGCGCTTGACCTGGCCGCCCTCGACCTCACCCGCGCCCCCGAGGTCGATGCCGCGACGTTCCCGGCCGGCGTCAACGTCGAGTTCACCACGCCCGGCGAGCCGGTCGGCGGCACCGACGGGCACGTGCTGATGCGGGTCCACGAGCGGGGCTCCGCCGAGACGCTCTCCTGCGGCACCGGCGCGTGCGCGGTCGCGGCGGTGGCGTTGCGGGACATGGGCCGGGAGCACGGCGTCGTGGCCGTGGACGTCCCGGGTGGCCGTCTGACGGTCACCGTGACCGCCGACTCCTGCTGGCTGGCCGGCCCTGCCGTACTGGTCGCCACCGGCACCCTGACCCGCGCCGCCCTGCGCCCCTGACCAGCGCTTCCCCGTCCGGCGCCGGTCGCACCGGGCGTGACTCCGCACGGGGAGCGTTGCCCCAGCCGGGGGCGTTTGCCTCGCACGAGGCGTTGCCCAGCCGGGAGCGTTGGTCTCGCCCGGGTGCGTCGCCCGCGCCGGGTGCGTCGCCCGCGCCGGGTGCGTCGCCCGCGCCGGGTGCGTCGCCCCACCCGGGTGCGTCGCCCGCCCGGCTGCGTCGCCCGCCGGGGGCATTGGTGACGCCGGGTAACGGCCTGGGAGACGGATGGGTTCGGGAGCGATATACCGCCTGGTCATATTTATGACGCTGCGGTATATCGCTACACAGTCGCACCTCTGCCGGCCGCGACACGCCGGCCCGCGACACGCCGGCGGCAGCTTAGGTAAGCGGCCGGACGGCGCGGCATGCAGCGAAGGCGGGCGGCCGGACGGCGCGGCATGCAGCGAAGGCGGGTGGCCAGGTAGTGGGGGCGGCGGCGAAGGCGGGCGGCCAAGGGGTGGGGTGGCAGCTCAGGCGGGCGGTGGGGCCGCGGTCGGGGTGGCGCCGTCAGGGGGTGGCGCTGGCGTTGGCGGCGATCTCGGGAAGGTCGGCCGGGCCCGGGTCGGCGGCGGGCGGCGGCGTGACGGCCGGGTTCTGCGCGGCGGCGCGCACCGCGGCGGCCACCGCCGGGGCGACCCGCGAGTCGAACACGCTCGGCACGATCACGGTGGGGTTGATCTTGTCCTCGCCGACCACGTCGGCGATGGCGCGGGCCGCCGCGATCGCCATCTCCTCGGTGAACTCCTCGGCGTGCGCGTCGAGCATGCCGCGGAACACGCCCGGGAAGGCGAGCACGTTGTTGATCTGGTTCGGCTGGTCCGAGCGGCCGGTGGCGACCACGGCGGCGTGCTTGCGCGCCTCCCGCGGGTCCACCTCCGGGTCCGGGTTGGCCAGCGCGAAGACGATCGCGTCCTTCGCCATCGCGGCCACGTCGTCGCCGGTGAGCAGGTTGGGCGCGCTCACCCCGATGAACACGTCCGCGCCGCGCACCGCACCGGCCAGGTCGCCGGTGTAGTTCTCCCGGTTGGTGTTCTCGGCCAGCCACTGCCAGGCCGGGTTCAGGTCGGGCAGCCCGCGGTGCAGCGCGCCCTGCCGGTCGTACGCGATGATGTCGCCCACGCCCTGACGCAGCAGCAGCTTCATGATCGCGGTGCCGGCCGCGCCGGCGCCGGAGACCACGACCCGGACGTCCGCGAGCTGCTTGCCCACCACGCGCAGCGCATTGGTCAGCGCGGCCAGCACGCAGATCGCGGTGCCGTGCTGGTCGTCGTGGAAGACCGGGATGTCCAGCGCCTCGCGCAGCCGGGCCTCGATCTCGAAGCAGCGCGGCGCGGCGATGTCCTCCAGGTTGATCCCGCCGTACGCCGGCGCGATCGCCTTGACGATCGCCACGATCTCGTCGGTGTCCTGGGTGTCCAGCACCACCGGCCAGGCGTCCACGCCGCCGAAGCGCTTGAACAGCGCCGCCTTGCCCTCCATCACCGGCAGTGAGGCGGCCGGCCCGAGGTTGCCCAGGCCGAGCACGGCCGAGCCGTCGCTGACCACGGCGACCGTGTTGCGCTTGATGGTGAGCCGCCGGGCGTCGGCCGGGTTCTCCGCGATCGCCATGCAGACCCGGGCCACCCCCGGGGTGTACGCCCGGGACAACTCGTCGCGGGTGCGCAGCGCGACCTTCGGGGTCACCTCGATCTTGCCGCCCAGGTGCAGCAGGAACGTCCGGTCGGAGACCTTGCGCACGTCCACCCCGTCGAGCGCGGTGAGCGCGTCGACCACCTGGTCGGCGTGGCCGGCGTCGGCGGTGTCGCAGGTGAGGTCGACGATCACGTTGGTCGGGTCGGAGTCGACCACGTCCAGCGCGGTGACGATGGCGCCGGCCTCGCCCGCCGCGGTGGTCAGTCGACCGATGGAGGAGGCGTCGGCGGGCACCGCGATCCGGATCGTGATCGAGAATCCGGCACTCGGCAGTCGGGTGATGGCCACGAGAAAACAACTCCTCCGTCGACGCTGAGCGGCTCGACTGGCATTTCTACCCGCCCACCCGGGCCGACCGGCATCCGGCCCCACTACCGGTGGGTAGCGCCACGGGCATAACGCGGGTGCGCCCGGCGTTGACACGTGTCAGGATTGCTGTCACGCGCCGAAAATTCTCGGTGATGCACATAACGGACAGGAGACGCGGTTTGCGCGAGCAGGAGACCTTCCACCCCTACGAGGACGACGAGCTCGACACCACCACCGGTGAGTACGAGCTGTCGGAGCGGCAGGCACTGCGGCGGGTCCCTGGCCTCTCCACCGAGCTGACCGACATCACCGAGGTCGAGTACCGCCAGCTCCGGCTGGAGCGGGTCGTCCTGGTGGGCGTCTGGACGGAGGGGAACCAGTCCGACGCGGACAACAGCCTCACCGAGCTGGCGGCGCTGGCCGAGACGGCCGGCTCGCAGGTGCTCGAAGGGCTGATCCAGCGCCGCAACCGACCGGACCCGGCGACGTACATCGGTCGGGGCAAGGTCGACGACCTGGGCGCGGTGGTGCTCTCCACCGGCGCCGACACGGTGATCTGCGACGGTGAGCTGTCCCCGTCGCAGCTGCGCAACCTGGAGCAGCGCACCAAGGTCAAGGTGGTCGACCGCACCGCGCTGATCCTCGACATCTTCGCCCAGCACGCCAAGAGCAAGGAGGGCAAGGCGCAGGTCGAGCTGGCCCAGCTCGAATACCTGCTGCCGCGCCTGCGCGGTTGGGGTGAGACGCTCTCCCGGCAGACCGGTGGTAGCGGTCGCGGCGGTGGCGCCGGCGGCGGCGTGGGCCTGCGCGGCCCGGGTGAGACCAAGCTGGAGACCGACCGCCGTCGGATCCGGCACCGCATCGCGCGGCTGCGCCGCGAGATCAAGGGCATGACCACGGTACGCCAGACGAAGCGCGCCCGGCGCTCCCGCAACGCGGTGCCCGCGGTGGCCATCGCCGGCTACACCAACGCCGGTAAGTCCAGCCTGCTCAACCGCCTCACCGGGGCGGGCGTGCTGGTGGAGAACGCGCTGTTCGCCACGCTGGACCCGACCACCCGCCGGGCCACCACCTCCGACGGGCGGCTCTACACGCTCTCCGACACGGTGGGCTTCGTCCGGCACCTGCCGCACCAGATCGTCGAGGCGTTCCGCTCGACGCTGGAGGAGGTCGGCGACGCCGACCTGGTGGTGCACGTGGTCGACGGCACGCACCCGGATCCGGAGGAGCAGGTCCGGGCGGTCCGCGAGGTGCTCGCCGAGGTGGGCGCCGACCGGCTGCCCGAGCTGCTGGTGGTCAACAAGACCGACGCCACCGACGAGGAGACGATGCTGCGTCTCAAGCGGCTCTGGCCGGAGGCGGTCTTCGTCTCCGCGCACAGTGGGCGCGGGGTCGACGAGCTGCGCGAGGCGGTCGAGCGTCGGCTGCCCCGGCCGGCGGTCGAGGTCCGCGCGGTGCTCCCGTACGACCGGGGTGACCTGGTGGCCCGGGTGCACCGTCAGGGTGAGGTGCTGAGCACCGCGCACCTGCCCGAGGGCACGCTGCTGCACGTGCGGGTGGGTCAGGCGCTCGCCGCCGAGCTGGCGCCCTACCGCGCGGGTGACCGGCTCACCAATGACGATCGGGTGGGCGCCGGGCGGTGACCGTCCGGCGTCACCCGCCCGAAACCCGGCTCGTGCGACACTGAGCGCCATGCGGCACGTTGTCTCCTCGGTCACGCTCGCGCTCGGCCTGGTCGGCGCGGTCGTGGCGCCGGCCGGGCCGGCCCCGGCGGCCCCCGCCGCGGCCCCGGTGCTGGCCGCGGCTCCCAAGAAGAAGTGCACGGTCGCCGACGACCGGCTCCGCGAGCTGTCCGGCCTGGTCGCCACCGGCGACGGGTACGTCGTCATCAACGACGGCTCCGACGACCCGAGTCGCAAGCGCGTCTTCTACCTGGACGCCAAGTGCAAGGTCGACAAGGAGATCCGCTACTCCGGGGACGGCCCGCTCGACACCGAGGACCTGGCGCTCGGTCCGGACCGCAAGACGCTCTGGGTCGCCGACACCGGCGACAACATCGAGAAGAAGACCCGGCGGGAACGCGTCGCGGTCTGGACGATGCCGCTGTCCGGGTCGAAGGAACCGGTGCTGCACCGGCTCGCCTACCCGGGCAAGGAGCCGCACGACGCCGAGGCGCTGCTGGTCGGCGACGACAACCTGCCGCTGGTGATCACGAAGGAGCTCTCCGGCAAGTCGGAGGTCTTCACCCCGACCGCGAAGCTGAAGGCCGGCGGCGACCCCGAGCCGATCCCGATGAAGAAGGTCGGCGAGGTCACGCTGCCGAAGACCAACACCGAGAACAAGTACGGCGGAACGGGACGGTTGCTGGTCACCGGCGCCGCTCGCTCGCCGGACGGCGCCAAGGTCGTGCTGCGCACGTACGCCGACGCGTTCGAGTTCGACGTGGCCGACGGTGACATCCTCAAGGCGTTGACCAGCGGTAAGCCCCGGGTGACGCCGTTGGCCGACCCGTTCGGCGAGGCGATCTCCTACACCTCCGACGGCAAGTCGTTCGTCACCGTCTCCGACGGCGGCTCGCTCGACCCGACCGACCCGATCGACATCCTCGGCTACACACCGGCCACCACAGGTGTGGAGGCGTTGCCCAACGGCGGCAAGGTCGAGACCCGGCCGGCCGCCGAGAAGTCCTGGCTGGAAGGGCTGTCGCTCGACGAGATCACGTACCTGATCGCCGCGGTCGGGGTGCTCGGTGCGCTGCTCGTCGGCGCCGGCGTCTTCGGCATCCTGCGGGCCCGGCGCAGGCCGGCGCCCGTCGCGCCGGCTGACGAGTCCGAGCGCAGCGACGAGTTCCCGGTGAACGGCGGCGTCCCGCCCGGCAACCGGCCGGACGCACCGCCACGCGGCGGGGTCTACGGCGGCGCCCAGGGCGGTGGCGTCTACGGCGGTGCCGCAGCCGGGGAGCGCCCGGCCGGCGGGGTGTACGGCGGGGGCCGGCCCCCGGGCGGCGCCGTGTACGGAGGGGGTGCCCAGGGCGGCGGTCGGCCTCCGAGCGGCGGCGCTGCGCAGGGCGGCGGTCGTGGCCAGGTCGGCGTTCCCCAGGTCGGCGGTCCCCAGGGCGGCGGTCCGCAGGGCGGCGGCGCCTCCCCGGGCGGCGGCCGACCGGGTGGTGCTTCCCAGGGCGGCGGCGGCCGGTCGGGCGGGGGCCGTCCCCAGGGTGGCCGGCCGCAGGGCGGTGGCGGTGCCCCGGGCGGTGGCGTCTACGGCGGCGGCGCGGGCGGTGGCGGTGGCACCGGCGAGCGGGGCGGTTCGGGCGGCGGCGTCTACGGCGGCGGGGGAGGCGGCGGCCAGGGTGGTGCGCGTCCGGGCGGCCGGGGTGGCGGTCCGGGTGGCGCGGGTCACCGCGGGCAGCCCGGTGGTGGCCGGCGGGGTGACGGCGGCCGGGCCGAGCCGCCGCGGCGCGATCCCCGGGACCCGCGCGGCGAGCGCCGCGACGACGGTTACGGCGAGCGCGGTCAGTACGGGCCGGTCCCCGGTGGCCGGGAGCCCCGGGGCGACCGCTACTGAGCACGACGCGAACGAGGGGTGACCGGCCACCGGTCACCCCTCGTGCGTCAGTCGGCCGGGGTCAGATCCGGCGCAGCACCGCCACCACGCGGCCCATGATGGTGGCGTCGTCGCCCGGGATCGGGTCGAAGGCCGGGTTCTGCGGCATCAGCCAGACGTGCCCGTCGCGGCGGCGGTAGGTCTTCACGGTCGCCTCGCCGTCGAGCATGGCCGCCACGATGTCGCCGACCTCGGCGTTGGGCTGCTGCCGGACGACCACCCAGTCGCCGTCGCAGATCGCCGCGTCGAGCATCGAGTCGCCCTTGACCTGGAGCATGAAGACCTCGCCCTCACCGACCAGCTCGCGGGGCAGCGGGAAGATGTCCTCCACGGCCTGCTCGGCGAGGATCGGTCCACCGGCGGCGATCCGGCCCAGCATCGGCACGTACGCCGGGGCGGGACGCTGCGCGCGGGCGGCCTCGTCGTCGACGTCGCTCGGGGCCCGGACGTCGACCGCGCGCGGGCGGTTCGGGTCGCGGCGCAGGAAGCCCTTCTTCTCCAGCTCCTTGAGCTGGTAGGCGACGCTGGACGGGGAGACCAGGCCGACCGCCTCGCCGATCTCGCGGACGCTCGGCGGGTAGCCGTGGCGCTCGACCCAGGTGCGGATGAACTCCAGGATCCGGCGCTGCCGGGCGGTGAGGTCGACCGTGGCCGGTTCGGGGAAGGCGCTGACCACCGGTGTGACCGGACGCACGGCGGGCTGGGCGGCCCGACTGCGCGCGGCGCGGGGTCGGCGGGTCGCCGGCGGCCCCGCCCCGTCGATCGGCTGCGGGTTCTTCTGCCGGCTGGCCCGGTCCTCGGTCACGTCCGTCCTCCCTGGTCGGCGCTGGGTGCCTCGTCGGCTCGTGGTGCGTGTGGTCCGACCGTATAGGTGAGATCGGCCATTTTCAAACATCTGTACGACCTGCTGTCGGCGTGTCGCGCCGAAATCCTGGATTTCCGAACGCTTGTTCTGATAAATGGTACGCCGCACTCGAACGGGTGTTCCATCCCGACGCCCCGTGACCGAGGGTGCCGGGTCGGCGTTGGGCTCCTCGACGGGTGACGCGCCGGACACGCCGACCAACTTGACCTCGCTTGGGGGACGGCATACGGTCAACCCCTAGATGTAGTAGTCACATGGGCGTAAGTTGCCTACAGGTTGGGTTTCCACTACCGAACGCACTCCCGCACCGCACATCCGGCGACGGTCATCCACGATGGCTCCGCCGGGTCGACGCGTGCCCGGGAGTCGGTAGGTGTGCCCGTGGTCGATGAAGGAGGTCGGGCGATGCGGTGTCCGTACTGCCGGCACGCCGACTCCCGGGTCGTCGACTCGCGGGAGGCCGACGACGGCCAGCTCATCCGGCGGCGGCGGTCCTGCCCGGAGTGCGGCAAGCGGTTCACCACCGTCGAGGAGGCGGTGCTCGCGGTGGTCAAGCGCAGCGGGGTGACCGAACCGTTCAGCCGCACCAAGATCATCGGTGGGGTGCGCAAGGCGTGCCAGGGCCGGCCGGTCGACGACGACTCGATCGCGCTGCTGGCACAGAAGGTCGAGGAGACCGTACGCGCCAAGGGGGCGGCGGAGATTCCCAGCCACGACGTGGGGCTGGCCATCCTCGGCCCGCTGCGTGACCTCGACGAGGTGGCCTACCTGCGGTTCGCCAGCGTCTACCGGTCGTTCGACTCGCTCGCCGACTTCGAGCGGGAGATCGAGACGCTGCGGGCCGCCGCGCGCGCCCGGGGGGGCGCGGACACGCCGGCGGGCGACACCGCCGGCGCGATCAACTGACATCTCTGATTCTGACAGGTTCGACCAGGCGCGGTGGGTGACCGTGCCGACGAGGGGGCGAGGGCGTGACGACCAGCAAGTCACGGAACAAGGCCGGGGCGGGGCTGAAGACCGAGCGCGTCTGGACGACCGAGGGGGTGCATCCCTACGACGAGGTCGCCTGGGAGCGCCGCGACGTCGTCATGACGAACTGGCGGGACGGCTCGATCAACTTCGAGCAGCGCGGGGTGGAGTTCCCCGAGTCCTGGTCGGTCAACGCGGCCAACATCGTGACCACGAAGTACTTCCGGGGCGCGGTGGGGACCCCGGAGCGGGAGTGGTCGCTCAAGCAGCTGATCGACCGGGTGGTCGACACCTACCGCACCGCCGGTGAGGAGTACGGCTACTTCGCCTCCCCGGCCGACGCCGAGGTGTTCGCGCACGAGCTGACCTGGATGCTGCTGCACCAGGTGTTCAGCTTCAACTCGCCGGTCTGGTTCAACGTCGGCACGCCGTCGCCGCAGCAGGTCAGCGCCTGCTTCATCCTGGCCGTCGACGACTCGATGGACTCGATCCTCGACTGGTACAAGGAGGAGGGGCGGATCTTCCAGGGCGGCTCGGGCGCCGGGGTGAACCTCTCCCGCATCCGGTCCTCGAAGGAGCTGCTCTCCTCCGGCGGCACCGCCTCCGGTCCGGTCAGCTTCATGCGCGGCGCGGACGCCTCCGCCGGCACCATCAAGTCCGGTGGCGCCACCCGGCGCGCGGCCAAGATGGTCATCCTCGACGTGGACCACCCGGACATCGAGGAGTTCGTGGCGACCAAGGCGCGCGAGGAGGACAAGATCCGCGCGCTGCGGGACGCCGGGTTCGACATGGACCTGGGCGGCGCCGACATCGTCAGCGTGCAGTACCAGAACGCCAACAACTCGGTCCGCGTCTCCGACGAGTTCATGACCGCGGTGGAGAACGGCGGCGGCTTCGACCTGCGCGGCCGGCTCGACGGGCAGACCATCGAGACGATCGACGCCAAGAAGCTGTTCCACACCATCTCCCAGGCCGCCTGGGAGTGCGCCGACCCGGGCCTGCAGTACGACGACACCATCAACGACTGGCACACCTGCCCGGAGACCGGGCGGATCACCGCGTCGAACCCGTGCTCGGAGTACCTGCACCTGGACAACTCCTCGTGCAACCTGGCCTCGCTGAACCTGATGAAGTTCCTCCGCGCCGACGGCGGCTTCGAGGTGGAGAAGTTCGTCCGGTCGGTCGAGTTCGTCATCACCGCGATGGACATCTCGATCTGCTTCGCCGACTTCCCGACCGAGAAGATCGGGGAGACCACCCGCGCCTACCGGCAGCTCGGCATCGGGTACGCCAACCTGGGCGCGCTGCTGATGGCCTCCGGCCTGCCGTACGACTCGGAGCAGGGGCGGGAGGTGTCCGCGGCGATCACCTCGCTGATGACCGGCACCGCCTACCGCCGCTCCGCCGAGCTGGCCGGCATCGTCGGCCCGTACGACGGCTACGCCCGCAACGCCGAGCCGCACAAGCGCGTCATGCGCAAGCACGCCGCCGCCAACGACAGCATCAAGCCGACCGGCACCGTGGGCACCGCCGTGCAGCGCGAGGCGACGAAGCAGTGGACGCTCGGCAACAAGCTCGGCGACCGGAACGGCTGGCGCAACTCGCAGGCCAGCGTGCTCGCCCCGACCGGCACCATCGGCCTGATGATGGACTGCGACACCACCGGCGTCGAGCCGGACCTGGCGCTTGTCAAGTTCAAGAAGCTGGTCGGCGGCGGCTCGATGCAGATCGTCAACCAGACCGTCCCGCGCGCGCTGCGCAGCCTCGGCTACCCCGAGGAGCAGGTCGAGGCGATCGTCGAGCACATCGCCGACCACGGGCACGTGGTGGACGCCCCCGGCCTGAAGCCGGAGCACTACCCGGTCTTCGACTGCGCCATGGGCGAGCGGTCCATCGCGCCGATGGGGCACGTGCGGATGATGGCGGCGGTCCAGCCGTTCATCTCCGGCGCCATCTCCAAGACGGTCAACATGCCGGAGCAGGCCACCGTCGCGGACGTCGAGAAGATCTACTTCGAGGGCTGGAAGCTCGGCCTCAAGGCGCTGGCGATCTACCGGGACAACTGCAAGGTGGGTCAGCCGCTGTCGGTCGCCAAGCCGAACAAGGGCGCCGCCGAGACCCCGGCCCCGGTGGCCGAGGCCGAGAAGGTCGTGGAGAAGGTCGTCGAGTACCGCCCGGTGCGCAAGCGGCTGCCGAAGAAGCGCCCGTCGCAGACGGTCTCGTTCTCGGTCGGCGGCGCCGAGGGCTACCTCACCGCCTCGTCCTACCCGGACGACGGCCTCGGCGAGGTCTTCCTCAAGATGTCGAAGCAGGGCTCGACCCTGGCCGGCGTGATGGACGCCTTCTCGGTGGCCATCTCCATCGGTCTCCAGTACGGCGTCCCGCTGGAGACGTACGTCAGCAAGTTCACCAACATGCGCTTCGAGCCGGCCGGCATGACCGACGACCCGGACGTGCGGATGGCCGCCTCGGTGATGGACTACATCTTCCGTCGCCTGGCGCTGGACTTCCTGCCGTACGAGCGCCGCGCGGAGCTGGGCATCTTCACCGCCAAGGAGCGGGCCGCCCAGCTCCGGGCCGAGGCGGAGGCGGAGGCGAGCGGTGCGGACCTCACCGCGATGGCCGCCTCCGCCCCGGTCGAGGCGCCCGAGCCGAAGACCGGCCCGGTGGCCCAGCCGGCACAGGAGACGGCGAATGTCGCCGCCGCCAAGCCGGCGCCGGCGGTGGGTTCCAGCACCGAACTGCTGGAAGCCGTGATCGGCAAGGCCGCGGACGCGCCGCTCTGCTTCACCTGCGGCACCAAGATGCGCCCGGCCGGTAGCTGCTACGTCTGCGAGGGCTGCGGCTCCACCAGCGGTTGCAGCTGACAAAAGCAACGAGCCCCGGGCGCTCCAACGCCCGGGGCTCGTGAGCCGGGACGGAGCCCGACCTGTTCCTTGCAGAGACAGATCTTCGCTCCTCCCGGCTCGGTCAGGCAAGTTGATCGAGTAGGAACGGAGGAGTTATGCCTGGTAAGGCGAAGCCAGTGCACGTCGTCCCTCGGGACGGGCGACTGGGCTGTGGTTCGAGAGGGAAATCAGCGGGCATCGTCGGTGCACGCTACCCAGGCGGAAGCCGAGAGGGCGGGGCGACCGGCGGCTCGGGCGGACCAGACGGAGTTCTACCTTCACGGCAGAGACGGTCAGATCCGTGAGCGAGACAGCTACGGCAACGATCCGAATCCGCCCCGCGACGCACGCTAGTTGAAGGGCCGGGGCGTACGCGAAGGCGTGCGCCCCGCTTGCCTTTCTGGGTCCTACCGGCTGGCTTTCAGCCCAGCGATGAAGGCCACCCAGCTCTGGCGGGGGAGCCCGAGGTTGGGGGCCGAGGGGTTCTTGCTGTCGCGGACTTCAACCGTCATGTTGACGTACCTAGCTTCGACGCAGGCTCCGTTGCTGCCGCTCCGGCTGCTCTTGCGCCACTGCGAGTCCACGTCCGCCTCCTACTCGGTGAGCCGCGCGCCTCGGATTTCCTCGATCATCGCGGCCGAGTCAGTGGGTGACAAGGCCGCTGCGCGCAGGCTGTTGAACACCACCGTACAGCGGCGTACATCCTCGCCCTCCGCATAGAGGTCACCCGTCAGGCCCTCGATGTAGACCACGCTCGGGCCGTCGGCGAAGTTGAGGATGTGGAAGCTGGACAGCATGGAGGCGTACGCGCCTTCCCGGAACGGGATCACCTGAATCGTGACGTTCCACCGGCTGCTCGCATCGAGCAAGGCGGTGAGCTGGTCGGCCATGACGGCAGCCCCGCCGATCTGGCGTTGGAGGACAGCTTCATCCAGTACGGCCACGAGGCGGAGCTTGCCAGAGGAGATCAGCTCTTGGCGGTGCGTTCGGACGGCAACTCGCCTCTCGACCGCGTCGGGTGATGGCTCGAAGGCGTCCTCCGCCATCATCGCCCGCGTGTATGCCGGCGTCTGGAGCAGGCCGGGTACGACAAGCGTCTCGAAGTTCTGTACCTCCTCGGCTGCGGATTCCAGGCCGATGTATTGCCGGTACGACGAGGGCAGGTCTCCGTACTTCGCCCACCAGCCGCGTTGCTTGCCGGTGCGTGCCATCGACAGCAACGTCTCGCGCAACTCGATGTCGGTCACGCCGTAACGGTCCAGCAGAGCGTTCAGCGCCGGCCCCTTGATGCCGACACGGCCTGCCTCGATCCGTCGAAGTGTGCTCGCGGTGACCTCGATGATGTCGGCGGCCTGCTCGGCGGTGACATCAGCCTGCTCTCTGGCCTGGCGCAACTGCGAGCCAAGTTGGAAGCGAACGAACGTCGGGCTTTCCATGGCGGTGATTGTTCCGCTCAGAGTGGCCGTGGGGAACGCGACACGCCAATTTGCATGCGCGTAGATGGTTGACCATCCGAAAATGCGCGCGCAAAATTAGCCGTGCATGGCAGCGGTGGGCTACGGCAGGAGACCTCTTGCGTAACCGGGTGTCGTACGAGGAGTACCTGGTGGCGGTCGCGTTGACCCTCGCCCGGCGACACCGTCCGGTCTGGTCATGGCAGCGGTGGCGGCGTATCTGTCGATGCGGTGCCGACCTGCCATGCCGCGCCCGTCACCGCATCCCGATCCGTAGTGGTCACTGGCCTGGGGAGGAAGAGACGTGACTGCCCACGTGCCGGTATTGCCGGCTTGGAGCTGCGGTGGATGCGGCGCACCCTGGCCCTGCGCGACCCGACGCCATGAGCTGCGGGTGGAGTTCGCCGGAGTGCCCCTGTCGCTGGCCCTCTACATGGGGTCCTATCTGGTCTGGGCGACCGAGGATCTGACCTGGGTCTCGGCCGGGCTGTTGCACCGCCGCTTCCTCGGGTGGGTGCGATGAGTGCCATCAGCCGGGGCGACGAACGCTTCCACTACTGCGATGGCTCCCACCGTTGGATCCCGCCCGACCCGGACTTCGACCAGGAGGTCTGGGAGGCGATGGTCCGTCAGCACCAGCAATGCCATCTGGAGGAGATCTCTCGCGGTCTCCGCCGACGTCGGCCCGACGCACGTTAGGTGTGCACGGTCACAGACCCGAGTACGCGAGGAGCTGCGATGCTCAGGCGATGAGCACGGCCGACATCTATCAGGCGTTCGCCGACCGCGAGGCACACGGCCTGTCCCCGGCGTACGAACGGTTGTCGCGGGCCGTGGCGCGCGACCCGGAACTGCTCGCGATGCTCGACACGTTGCCGCCGGCGAAGCGTCAGCCGAACCTGCTCTTCGGTGTGGTCCGGTTGCGCGGCGGCCCGGTGGACGACCCGGCGGCGTTCCGCGCGCACGTGCTGGCGCACTGGCCGGAGATCGCGGCGCAGATGCGGGCCCGGGCCACGCAGACCAACGAGGCCGGCCGCTGCGCGGTGCTGCTGCCGGTGCTCGCCGCGTTGCCGCAGCCGCTGGCGCTGCTGGAGGTGGGCGCCTCCGCCGGCCTGTGCCTCTACCCGGACCGGTACGCGTACCGCTACGGCGACCGACGGATCGGCGACGGCGAGCCGGTGCTCGACTGCATGCTCACCGGCGTCGCCCCGCCGGACCGGCGGCCGGAGGTGGTGTGGCGGGCCGGGCTCGACATGAACCCGCTCGACGTCACCGACCCGGCGGACCTGGCCTGGCTGGACGCGTTGATCTGGCCCGAACACACGCACCGGCGCCAACGGCTGCGCGCGGCGGCGGCGGTCGCTGGGGCCGACCCACCGCTGCTGGTCCGCGGTGACCTGGTCGACGACCTGCCGGCGCTGGCGGCCCGCGCCCCGGCCGGCGCGACGCTGGTGATCTTCCACAGTTCGGTGCTCTACCAGGTGCCGCCGGCCCGCCGGACGGCCTTCACCGAGTTGGTCCGGACGCTGCCCGGGCACTGGCTCGCCAACGAGGACCCGACCCTGCTGCCGGGGGCGGGCGTCCCCGACCCGCCGGACGGCGGGTTCCACAACCTGCTCGCGCTCGACGGCCGACCGCTGGCCTGGACGCGGGGCCACGGGCAGGCGGCCACCTGGTTCGGCTGACGGCCGCCGCGGCCGGCCCGACGGTCAGTCCGCGGGCAACGAGTCGATCGCGGCGGCCAGCACCCCGCGCAGGTCGGCCTCCGCGCCGGCCGGCAACGTCTTCGGCTCGACCACCTGGTACGCGACGCGCACCTCGTACCTGTCACCCCGCCAGGCCCAGCCGTCGAACCGGGTCTCCCCGCCGTCCCACGGGCGCACCGCCACGCAGGAGTTGTCGCCCGGTCCGCCGCCGGTCAGGTCGCTTCCGATCCGGGCGCACCGGTCCCGCCGCCACCGGTCGTCGTACATGCCCTCGGCGTCGACGGCCACGGTGACGACCAGGTCGCCGCGCATGGTGGTGCCGCTGGTCAGGTCGACCGCGCACTCCCGGGAGCCGCTGCGGTCACCGAGGTTCGCCGAGGCGCTGGGCGACGCGCCCGGCGCGAGCCGGGTCAGCAGGTCGGCCGGGAGCAGCGCGCAGGGGTCGCGCAGTTCGTCAGGCGTCGCCGTCTCGTCGGTGCCGCAGCCGGCGACGGCCAACAGCGCGCCGGCGACCACGATCGTCGCGGCCGATCTCGTCATCTGTCCTCCTTGGACGGTCGCGGCGACGGTAACAGCGCCACGCCACCCCGGATCTCGCGGTCCGCCCCGTCCACATCCCGACCCCACCCACCACCCGTCCGCCCTGTTTCGCGGAAAGCGTGGTCATCCGGGCCCGAATGGCCACGCTTTCCGGGAAAGCGAGCGTGGGGGTGGAGGGATGGGGTGGGGCGGAGCGGGCCGGTAGGGTCGCGGGGTGGCCGAACCGCGCTGGCTGGCCGAGACCCGGGACACCTACGACACCGTCGCCGAGGACTACGCGCGGCTGCTGCCCGACGTGGCGGAGCCGCCGCTGGACCGGGCCGTACTGACCGCGTTCGCCGAAACGGTGGGGCCGGATCGACCGGTGCTGGAGGTCGGCTGCGGCACCGGCCGGGTCACCGCCCACCTGCGCCGTCTCGGCCTCGACGTGGCCGGCGTCGACCTGTCGCCCGGCATGGTGGCGGTGGCCCGCCGGGCCCACCCGGAGCTGCGCTTCGACGTCGGCTCGATGACGGAGTCGGTCGCGACCGACGCGTCCCTGGCCGGGCTCGTCGCCTGGTACTCGATCATCCACCTCCCGCCGGAGCTGCTGCCCGAGGTCTTTGCCGGCTTCCACCGGGCGCTCGTCCCGGGCGGCCACCTGCTGCTCGCGGTGAAGGCCGGCGACCGGGTCGACCGGCGGGCTCGGGCCTACGGGCACGCGGTCGCGTACGACGTGCACTGGCTGTCACCGGAGCGGCTCACCGAGCAGCTCACCGCCGCCGGACTCACGGTCACGGCCACGCTGCTCCGGGCGCCGGTCGGCGCGGAGCGCCAGCCCCAGGCGTTCCTGTTCGCGCGGCGGGCCGGCGGATGAGCGTCGCACTGTTCACGCTCGGCGGGACCATCGCGATGGCCGGCACCGGCGCCGGGGGAGTGGTCACCCGGCTCACCGGCGCCGACCTCACCGCCGCCGTACCCGGGCTCGCCGACATCCCACTCGACGTGCGTGACGTCGAGGCGGTGCCCAGCGCCGCGCTCGCGTACCGGCAGATCCTCGACCTGGTGGACGCGGCGGCTGCGGCGGTCGACGGCGGGGCGACCGGCGTGGTGGTCACCCAGGGCACCGACACGCTGGAGGAGACCGCGTTCCTGGCCGACCTGGTCTGGGCGCGCGCCGCGCCGCTGGTGTTCACCGGCGCGATGCGCAACCCGACACTCGCCGGCCCGGACGGGCCGGCGAACCTGCTCGCGGCGGTCCGGGTCGCCGCCGCGCCGGCCGCGCGGGACCTCGGCGTGCTGGTGGCGATGAACGACGAGATCCACGCCGCGCGGTTCGTCCGCAAGAGCCACAGCACCGGTACGGCCACGTTCGCCTCGCCGGACGCCGGGCCGCTCGGGCACGTGATCGAGGGGCGGGTACGCGTGCTCACCCGGCCGCCCCGGCACGCGCCGCTGCCGGCGGTGGGCCGCGACCGGCTGGCCGCCGTCCGGGTGGCGCTGCACACGGTCACGCTGGACGACGACGTGGCGCTGCTCGACGCGCTCGCCGCCGGTCGGGACGGGCTGGTGGTGGCCGGGTTCGGGGTGGGGCACGTGCCGCCGGCGTTCGCCCCGGCGCTGGGCGCGCTGGCCGGACGGATGCCGGTGGTGCTGACCTCGCGCACCGGGGCCGGGTCGGTGCTGCGGGACACCTACGGCGCGGTCGGCTCGGAGCGGGACCTGCGGCGGCGCGGGCTGGTCGACGGCGGGCTGCTCCACCCGTACAAGGCGAAGGTGCTGCTGCGGCTGCTGCTCGCCGCCGGCGCGGACTCCGGCGCCATCGCCGAGGCGTTCGCGCGGCACGGCTGAGGTGTAAGGCGGGGCCCCCTCTTAACACCTGCCGTTAAGAAGGGGCCCCGCCTATGCGGGAGACGTTAACCGGGGGCCCCTCCTTACACTCCAGCGGTGAGTGAGGAGCTGGCTGACCGGCCGTTGACCGAGCCGCACCCGTCGCGGCTGCCGCCGGCGCACCCGGGGCGGGAGCGGATCCTGGCGGCGCACGCCGCCGCGCTGGCCGCCGGGGAGGCCGGCTACCCGGACCCGGAGACCGGTCTCTTCGTGCTCAGCGCCGGTTTCCTGGCCCGCCGGGGCACGTGCTGCGGGCGGGGCTGCCGGCACTGTCCGTACCTGACCGACTGAGGCACGTTCGGCGCGTGCCCGGGCCGACACGCAGGGTTGCGCTCGGGTGCGACCATTGTGGTGCGCCGAGACCCACAGGCTATCGGAGGATGCGTCCATGAGCGGGTTCTGGAAGCGGCTGTGGCGGTCCGGCAAGCCGGCGGAGCAGCGGCCAACCCGTGTCGGCGACGACCCCGACGCGCCGTTCACGGTCACGTCCCGGACAGCGCCGGACGGACATCCCATCATCGAGGTCACACTCGGCCCGACGATGAGTTCGGCTCTGCGACGGGACTACGCCGCCGAGGAGTACGGCGACACCGACCCCCGCACCATCGCGGCCGGCCGCGCCCACGCGCAGACCCTGATGAAACAGGGCGAGGTGGCGGAGGCCGTCTCGACGTACCGGTCCGTCCTCGGCGCGCAGCGGGCGTCGCTCGGGCCGAACCACCCCGACACCCTGGCCACCCAGCACAGCCTCGGATTCGCCCTGCAGACGCTGGGCCGGGACGCCGACGCGGCGAAGGTGCAACAGGAGGTGTACGACCGACGGCGGCGGGTCCTCGGTCCCGACCACTCCGACACGCTCACCAGCGGCACCAACCTGGGGGAGATGTTGCACCGGCTCGGCCGGCTCCAGGAGGCGGAACGGACGCACCGTGCGGTCACCGAGAGCCTGGTGCGCTCGGAGGGACCCACCGCCTCGCGCACCCTGCTCAGCAAGATGAGCCTGATGAGCGCGGTGCACTCGTTGGGCGACCTGCACGAGGCCGAGCGGCTGTGCACCGAGGTGGTGGCCGGGCTCCGCCGTAGCGAGGGGCAGCGGGCCCGGGTCACGCTCCAGGCCCGCAGCAACCACGCCACGTTGCTGATGAGTCTCGACCGCGTCCGTGACGCGCTGCGCGTCGTCACGGCGGTGGTGGCCGACGCCGAGGAGGCACTCGGCCGGCGTGACCCGGTGACCCTGCACGCCCGGCACGGGCTGGCGAACGCCCTGAGCCGCAGCGGCCGGACCGACAAGGCGGTACGAACGCTGGACGCAGCCGTACCCGACTTCACCCGGACGTTCGGCGCCGAGCATCCGCTGACGCTCGCGGCCCGGGTCGGGCTGGTGGAGGCGCTCGTTGCCGACGGGCAGCGGACACGGGCCAGGCGGGAGGCCCGCGAGTGCCTCGCCGCCTGCGAGCGGGCCCTCGGGCCCGGGCATCCGCAGACCCAGCAGGTGCGGGCACTGGTCGCGACGACCGGCGGCCGATGACGGCACCCCGGGACGCGAGCGGCCCACGGTCGACCCGGGCGCGGTCACGGGCCCACGTGCACGTGCGTGGCCCACAGCGTGGGGCTGAGCCGATACCGGTCGCGTAGCGCGCGGGCCGCCTCGTGCAGCGCGTACGCCGGGGGCCGGGCCGCCGCCGCCGGGTAGAAGCGCCGGGCGATCTCCAGCGAGGCGTCGTCGTCGGTCTCCCACAGCGTGCCGATCACGTGCCGGAAGCCGGCGATCTGGAACGCCCCGGTGATGTGCACCGCCTCGTCGGCGAGTTCCGGGGTGGACCGTGCGGTGGAGCAGGCGGCCAGGAACGCGAGCTGGCTGTGCTCCAGCCCGAGGTTGGCGATGTCGCCGACGGTCAGCGGATGCTCGGCGTGGTCGTGGCTGAGCAGCCGGCCCGTCGCCGGGTCGTACGGATCGCCGAGCGCGTGGCAGGCGAGGTGGACGTGGGTGGCGGTGGACAGGCCGTGGAGCACCCGCTCGCGGGTCGCCGCCGCGCCTGTGTCGATCTCCACGTCTCCCCGGGCGGCGGCGACCGCCTCCGCCTCCCGCAGCGCGGCGGGCAACGGCGGGAAACCCCCAGGGGTCTCGGGCATGGCCACCACGTAGGTGCGGGTCCCGCCCCGGCCGTCCGGCTGGGCCGAACGCAGTCGGCGGAGCGCCTCGACCGTCGGGGTGTAGGAGGAGACCACCCGATCCAACGCGCCGTCCCGTGCCGTTCCGGCCGGCGGAGCCGGCTCGGCCGCGTGCAGCGGAAAGAACGCCATCGGGCCGG
Source organism: Micromonospora sp. NPDC049240 (assembly GCF_040647835.1). Classification (NCBI taxonomy): domain Bacteria; kingdom Bacillati; phylum Actinomycetota; class Actinomycetes; order Micromonosporales; family Micromonosporaceae; genus Micromonospora; species Micromonospora sp. NPDC049240. The sequence continues at coordinate 327,919 of NZ_JBEZCX010000002.1, read as the reverse complement.
TGGGGCACCACCACAGCCGGGGGCGGACGGCGGATTCGCCCACGACGGCGGCGAGCCCCAGGTGGTCGAGGACCGGCCGCACGGCGACCCGCCACAGCCAGTCCAGGATCTCCCGTACGACCTGCTGGGCCGCCAGCCGGTCGCGGGCCCGCACACCGGGGTCGTGGGCCCGCCCGGTCGCCGTCCGCAGCCGGTCGACGTTCTCGGTGGCCGTCCGTAGGCTCAGTTCGGGCAGCGGCAGCACCGCCAGGTGGCCGCGGCGCAGGACGAGTGCGTCACAGCGGTACAGGCTCGGCGTGATCACCACCACGGGCTCTTCGCCGACCCCGGCCAGCAGCTCGGCGGCGGTGGCCGGACGCAGGAAGTCCGCCAGGCCGGGCAGGGCGCGGACCCGCCGCACCAGCGCCGTCCACTCCGCCTCCCGATCCCGGCCGCCGTCGTACCTGCCGAGCTCCGCGCCCCGCCCGCCCGGCTCCGGGGCGTCCATCTCCCGGCGTAGCCGCACGTACTCCCGGGCCAGATCGGGATCGGCGAGCCACAGCGCCGCCAGGCCGCCCCGGGCGGCGAGACGCCGACCCAACAGCACCCCGCGCGCCTGCTCCAGGAGTTCGAGGGCGCGCTCCGGTCGTCCGGCGGTGAGCGCGAGCGCGGCGGCCCCGCCGGCGACCCCGGCGGTCTCGGCCAGGTCGTGGTGTTGGTCGACCCGCAGGCGGTCGCGGGAGGCGAGCCGGGGCAGCAGCGCCACCGCCGTGGCCAGCGCGTCGGTCGCATCCTCCCAACGACCGAGTGAGGCGCGTACGTAGCCGAGCGCCGCCTGCGCCTCGACCCGCCGGGAAACCGGTGCCGCCTCGACGCCGGTGGCGACAGTCGCCACCCGTTCCGCCTCCCGCAACGGGCCCGGCTCGCCGGTGCGCAGGTGCTCGGCGCGCAGCGCCTGGACGAGCGAGAACCGGGACGCCATCTGACCGGGATGCCGGGCCGGGAACAGAGCCGTCGCCTCCCGCATCAGCTCGATGCACTCGTGCAGGTCGGCGGGTTCGCCCCGGGCGTCGTAGCGCTTGCGGAGCGCGTAGCCGAGCTTGTCGACGAGCACCCGGCGCTGCGGATCGGCCCGCCCGGCGAGGGTGAGCACGCGCCGGAGGAGGCCGACCGCCAGGTCCAGCGAATCCACGTCACCGGTCTCCCGGTGGATGATCTGGGCCAGGTCGGCCGTGTCGACGACGGCCGCGATCGAGTCGGGATGCCCCTCGTCGACGTCCGCCGGAATGGCCAGGTAGGCGTCGGCGGCTTGGGCGAGGAGCTCCGGCTCGTGCCGACGGTGGTAGAGCTGCGTCAGGGCGGCACCGAGATGGCGCAGGGTCAGCCGCCGGTGGTGGTTCGGCGTCCCGTCCCGCTCCAGGCGGGCCAGCTCGCCACGGAGGAGTTCGACCGCGTACTCGCAGTCCGCGGTGTGCCGGGTGGTCTCGGCCCGGGTGAGCAGGCAGACCGCGAGCTGGGCCACCGCCGACGTGCGGTTGCCGTCGGGGAGCCGGGTCAGCACCGCGCGCAGCGCGTCGATCGCCTCGTCCAGGTCGGCGGGTGTGCCGGCCACCTCGTAACGGTGCCGCAGCGCCTCGGCGAGCCGCCCGCCGGCAGCCGTCAGGTTCATGGTGTCGTCGTCCCCGGCCGCCGCGAGGGCCCGTCGTCCGTAGCCGATCGCCTCGTCCAGGGCCGGGAGAGCGCCGTTGAGCTGGTACGCCAGCAGCCGCACCCCAGCCGACTGGAGCAGTACGGCGACGTGGTGGGGGTGGTCGGGGTCGTCGACCGCGTCGGTGGCCTCCAGCACGGCCGACGCGGCGTCGAGATTCGCGGTGTCGCCGGTCAGGCCGGCCCGGGCCATCAACGCCTCGGACATCACCACCCTGATCGGCACGGCGTCGCCGTCATCCGCCGCGGTCGCCCGGACGGCCTGGTGGAGCAGGACCACGGCCTCCTCCAGATCCACCGGATCGTGGCCGAGCCGAAACCGCCGCAGCAGGGTCTCACCCAGGCCGAACTGACAGAAGGCGTGGTCGGGGACGCCGGCGGGGTGCAGGTCGAGCATCGCCCGCCAGGCCTCCACCATCTCGTCGACCAGCGTCTCGGAACCCCCGGCCTCCCACCGGATCGCCAGTCCGTCCGACCAGGCACGCAGCCAGGCGGCCCGGCGCGGGTGCTCCGGCGCGGCCACGGCGAGCACCCGCCCGTACAGGTCGACGGCCTCGGCCAGGTCGGTGGACCGCCGCCGGCCGGACCGGTAGCGGCCCTGGAGGGCCTCCGCGGCACCGACGAGATGGTCGAGGTCGGGTTGCCTGTCGGTGGGGGACCGCACGAGCCGGCGGAAGAGGTCGATCGACTCGTCCAACTCGTCCGGGCCGTCGTACCGCCGCAGAGTCGTGGCGAGCTGGTAGCGGCACAGCGATTCGAGGCCCGGCTCGTCGGTGGCGGCGAGCGCGAACCGGAGCAGGTCGACGGCCTCGTCCAGGTGGCGTCGCCGCCGATCGTTCCCCCACCTCAGCACGGCGACGACCGCGAGGTTCTGCGCGACGCCCGGGCGGGACTCGCGGGACCCGTGTCGCAGGACCCAACGCAGCAGCGACTCGGCGCGGTCCAGCCGGCCGGGATCATGGTCGTCCGGGTACGCCTGGAGCAGGCGGACCCCCTCCCACAGACGCGCGGCCACCAGATCGTGGTCGGATGTCATGCCCCTCCCCGTTGACGTCGCGACTCACCGATGTCGATCGTCGCAGCCGTTGGCGCCGAGCACTACTGTCGGTTCTGTCGTACGCCCGGGCGAAGGTCAGACGGGCGGTCGACCCACCTGCGGCGGGACGGGAACGGATGCGGATGAGCCACGTGCAGCGGCCACCAGGTCGCCGGATCAGCGACCCGACGGCCGCGGACGTGGCACGTGTCTGCGCGGACATGGTCGACGTCGCCGACCTCGTCGACCTCACCGGTCCGGAGGCGGAGCCGGTCCTGGCCCGGTTACGCGCCGACGACGCCACCGAGGAAGCGGTCCGGGTGGCGCTGGACGAGGTGGCGGATCTCCTGCGTCGGCACGGCCTGACCGGTGTGCTCGGCGCCGCGCGCGGCGGGGAGGTCCCGCCGGACGGGTTCACCGGCCTGCCCGCCATCGGCACCGGTCGACCGCTCGAAGAGGTGTACGTCTGCCCGGGGAACCTGTGTGACCGGACGGAGATCCGGCGTCCCGGGGCCACGGCCGCGCCGTCGTGCGCGGTCTGGGCGCGTCCGCTCCTGCTGTTCCGGCTGGACCGATGACGGCGTTCGTCACCTCACTCGGGGGCAAGCTCGCCGAACGGTGGCTGCAGGCTCTCCTGCTGCCCGGGATGGTCTTCGTCGGCGCGGTGGCGGTGGCCGGCCGACTCGGGCACGGCCGGTGGTCGGACGTCGACATGCTGGCCGCCGCCGTCGACCAGCTCGGTGAGTCGGCCACCAGGCGCGGCAACGGCGCGGTTGCGCTCCTCGCCGTCGCGGTGGTGACCGGCGCGGTGGCTGCCGCCGCGCTCGCGCAGGGGTTGGGACAGGTGGTGACCTACGCCTGGACCGCCACCTGGGGCCCGGTCGGGCGGCCCTTCGTGCACCGGCGTCGCCGCCGGTGGCGGCGCGTGGTCACCCGGTACGAGCAGGCGCTGATCGAGAAGGCCCGCGTGCTGCGCGGCGTGCGCCCCGCGGATCCGCCGCCGGAGGTGCCGGACACCGCGGCGCTGGCCGCCGCCCGCGACCGGATCTCGATGGTCGAGCCGCGGCTGCCCACCTGGATGGGTGATCGGATGCACGCGGTGGACGAGCGGATCCGGACCGTGTACGACCTGGATCTCGCCTCCGCGTGGCCCCGGCTCTGGCTGACCGTCCCGGACGAGGTTCGGAATGCCCTCGTCCGGGCCCAGGCCGAGTTCGCCGCCGCCGGCCGGCTGGCCGGTTGGGGCGGTCTCTATCTCCTCCTCGGCCTGCGGTGGTGGCCGGCGGCCGTGGTGGGCGCCGGCGTGTGGGCGGTGGGATGGTGGCGCGGTCGGATGTCGATGGAGAACCTCGCGCAGCTCGTCGAGGCCACGGTCGACCTGCACGCGTCCGCGCTCGCGGTCGCGCTCGGGCATCCGGTCGACGGATGCTTCACGCCCGGCGACGGGGAGGTCGTGACCCGAATCCTCCGCAAGGGCACCTAGCCGGGGCCTTCCGTCCCCGCCGACCGACCCGTACGGTGTCCGACGGAACTCCGGCGGGCCGGCCCCGCCGCCGACCGCGGAGGTCTTCCCGTGCGCGCCCGTAGTACCTGGCTGGCCGCCTCGGCCGTCCTGCTCGCCGCCGGCTGCGCCGACGACAGGTCCCCGGTGGCCGTGCCGGCGCCCCCGCCGCCGGCGGCCGAGGTCGCCGCCGCCTCCTCCGGCGGGGCGTGCCGGCTGCTCGACTTCGGGGTGATCGCCGAGCACACCGGCGGCACGTTCGACGTGGCCGCCGCCACCGACCAGGGCGACACGCACACCTGCGTGGTCCGTGCCCAGGGCGCGGTGCTGCCGGAGCTGACGCTCGCGGTGACGGACACGTCGATCGACGCGGCGACGTTCACCGCCGACGTGCAGCCGAGCGGGGCGACGAAGGTCACCAAGCTCGGCAAGATCGCTTACCGGCGGACGCTGCCGAGGACCGCGAACAGCGGCCCGGCCGCGGAGGTGGGCTGGCTGGCCGCCGAGGACCGGCTCGCCAGCCTGCGCTGGACCAGCCCCGAGGGGACCGCCGCGGCGGAGGTGGCGCAGGCGACCGGAAAGCTGGTCGCGCTGGCCAAGGTGATCGACACCCGGCAGTTGTGAGCCCAGCGGGCGAGTCGGTGGGCCACGACCCGCCTGGTCGGCGGGCCGTGACCAGGCCGGTCAGCGGGCCGCGACGAAGACGCGGGAGGCCACCTCGCGGGGCAGCCGCACCCGGTCGCCGGAACGGTCGATGGAGACACCGTCGCGCTCCTGCGCCACGGTGACGGTCGCGCCCGGGTCGACGCCCGCCGCGTGCAACTGCCGGAGCACGTCCGCGTCGGTCTGCACGCTCTCGCAGATCCGCCGCACCACCACCGAGCCGGACAGGCCCGGGAAGGCCAGGTTCCGCTCGCTCTCGACGGTCTCGGCCGGCGGCTGGCCGGGGTCGCCCAGTTCCTCCAGCCCCGGGATCGGGTTGCCGTACGGCGACCGGGTCGGGCGGTTGAGCAGGTCGTAGACCCGCTTCTCCACCGCGTCGCTCATCACGTGCTCCCAGCGGCAGGCCTCCTCGTGGGCCTCCTCGTAGGGCATCCCGATCACGTTGACCAGCAGCAGCTCGGCCAGCCGGTGCTTGCGCATCACCGAGACCGCGGTGCTGCGGCCCAGCTCGGTGAGGGCCAGGTGTCGGTCGCCCTCGACGGTGAGCAGGCCGTCGCGCTCCATCCGGGCGACGGTCTGGCTGACGGTCGGGCCGCTCTGCCGCAGTCGCTCGGCGATGCGGGCGCGCAGCGGCGGCACACCCTCTTCCTCCAGCTCGAGGATGGTGCGCAGGTACATTTCGGTCGTATCGACCAGTGAGTGAGCGTTTATCTTTATCACCCGTAAGCGAGGAACGAACCGGAATCTCCAGTGTCTCACGAGCCGCCCCTGAGCTGCCAACACCACGACCGGCCCCCGCCCCGGATGGTGTTGACTGGGTCGCATGTCCGGAACCGCAGAGTTGCTGGTCGAGCCGGACCGGCTCGCCGCCGAACTCGACCGCGCCGACCCGCCCGTCCTGCTCGACGTCCGCTGGCGGCTGACCGGCCCGCCCGGCCGCGACGACCACGCCGCCGGCCACCTGCCCGGCGCCGTCTTCGTCGACCTGGACACCGAGCTGTGCGGGCGTCCGGGCGCCGCCGGGCGGCACCCGCTGCCCGACCCCGCCGCGTTGCAGGCCGCGCTGCGGGCGGCCGGCGTCCGCGCCGGTCACCCCGTGGTGGTGTACGACGGCGGCGACGGGATGTCCGCCGCCCGGGCCTGGTGGACGCTGCGTTGGGCGGGGCACCGACCGGTGCGGGTGCTGCACGGCGGCTTCCCGGCCTGGGTCGCCGCCGGCCTGCCGGTGGACACCGCGACGCCCGAGCCCACGCCCGGCGACGTGACCGTCACCCCGGGCGCGTTGCCGGTGCTCGACGCCGGGCAGGCCGCCCGGCTCGCCGCCGCCGACGATGCGGTGCTGCTCGACGTGCGGGCCGCGCCGCGCTACCGGGGCGAGCACGAGCCGGTGGATCCGGTCGCCGGGCACGTTCCGGGCGCGGTGAACCTGCCCGCCCCGGAGTACGTGACCCAGGGCCGGTTCCCGGCCGCGGAGGCGCTGCGCGCGCGGTTCGCCGAGGCGGGGGTGCGCGGGGACGCGCCGGTCGGGGCGTACTGCGGCTCCGGGGTGACCGCCGCGCAGACGGTGCTGGCGCTGCACCTGGCCGGCCGGCCGGACGCGGCGCTGTACGTGGGCTCGTGGAGCGGCTGGGTGGCCGACCCGGACCGTCCGGTGGCGACCGGGGGCGCCGCCGGTCGGTGAGTGCGCAGTTGGTGGGCGTGTCCGCGCTCACGTGCGACGATGGCCGCATGGCCGACGACACGGTGGTGGTGTGGGACTCCGCCCTCCTCGCCTACGACATGGGGGACCACCCCCTCGACCCGGTCCGCGTCGAGCTGACCATGGCGCTCGCCCGCGAGCTGGGCGTGCTCGACCGACCGGGCGTGCGCCTGGTCAGGCCGGAGCCGGCCGACGACGCGCTGCTCACCCGGGTGCACGATCCGGCCTATCTGGACGCGGTCCGGGCCGCGCCGCGTGACCCGCTCTTCGCCGGCTTCGGGCTCGGCACCTCGGACAATCCGGTCTTCGACGGGATGCACGAGTCCAGCGCGCTGATCGCCGGCGCCACCGTGGCCGCCGCCGAGGCGGTCTGGCGGGGCGAGGCGCGGCGCGCGGTGAACGTGGCCGGCGGCCTGCACCACGCCATGCCGGCCCGGGCGGCCGGCTTCTGCGTCTACAACGATCCGGCGGTGGCCATCGCCCGCCTGCTCGACCTGGGCGCGGAACGGATCGCGTACGTCGACGTGGACGTGCACCACGGCGACGGGGTGCAGGAGATCTTCTACCGGGACCCGCGGGTGCTCACGGTCAGCCTGCACGAGACCCCGCTGGCGCTCTTCCCCGGCACCGGTTTCCCGGACGAGACCGGCGGGCCCGGCGCGGAGGGCAGCGCGGTCAACGTGCCGTTGCCGCCGGGGGTCGGCGACGCCGGCTGGCAGCGCGCGTTCCACGCGGTGGTGCCGTCGGTGCTGCGCGCGTTCCGGCCGCAGGTGCTCGTCACCCAGTGCGGGGCGGACGGACACCGGGCCGACCCGCTGGCCGACCTGCACCTGTCCGTGGACGGGCAGCGGGCCACCTACCGGGCGTTGCGGACGCTCGCCGACGAGCTGTGCGAGGGCCGCTGGGTGGCCACCGGCGGTGGCGGGTACGCGCTGGTCGAGGTGGTACCCCGGGCCTGGACGCACCTGCTCGCGGTGGCCACCGGTGAGCCGCTGGACCCGGCCACGCTCACCCCGCCGGGGTGGCGGGAGCTGGCCGCGCGCCGGCGGCCCGGGCACGACATCCCGCTGCGGATGACCGACGACGTCGATCCGGAGTTCCAGCCCTGGCAGCCCAGCGGCGAGCCGAACGCGGTGGACCGGGCGGTCGCGGCCACCCGCAAGGCCGTCTTCCCGCTGCTCGGGCTCGACCCGCACGACCCGCGCGACTGAGCGGCGGTGGGGAGGACCGACCGGTGACCACAGTCGAACAACCGGTGGACGTGCTGCTCAGCGACGGCACCACCGTCCAGCTACGGCAGATCCGCCCGGACGACGCGGCGGCGATCGTGGCGATGCACGCCCGGTTCTCCGAGCGCACCCGCTACCTGCGGTACTTCTCACCGTATCCGCGCATCCCGGAGCGGGACCTGAAGCGGTTCGTCACGGTGGACCACCGCGACCGGGAGGCGTTCGTGGTGCTGGCCGGCGAGCGGATCGTGGCCGTCGGCCGGTACGAGCGGCTCGGTCCCGCCTCGCCGGAGGCCGAGGTGGCGTTCGTGGTGGAGGACGCCTACCAGGGGCGAGGCATCGGCTCGGTGCTGCTGGAGCACCTCGCGGACGCGGCCGGCCGGCACGGCATCGGGCACTTCGTCGCCGAGGTGCTGCCGGCGAACGGGACGATGCTGCGGGTCTTCGCCGACTTCGGCTACCAGGTGCAGCGCCAGTACGCCGACGGCGTGGTGCACCTGAGCTTCCCGATCGCGGCCACCGAGGCGACGCTCGCGGTGCAGCGTGGCCGGGAGCACCGCACCGAGGCGCGGTCCATCGCCCGGCTGCTCGCCCCGCGCGGCATCGCCGTCTACGGCGCCAGCACCACCGGCCAGGGCGTCGGCGCGGCGCTGCTCGGGCACCTGCGGGACGGCGGGTTCACCGGCGCGATCGTCCCGGTGCACCCGAGCGCGGCGACGGTGGCCGGGCTGCCGGCGTACCGGTCGGCGGCCGACGCCGGGCTCGCCGTCGACCTGGCCGTGGTGGTGGTCGCGCCGGACGCGGTGCACGACGTGGTGCGGGACGCCGCCCACGCGGGCGCGCACGGGCTGGTGGTGATCTCGGCCGGGTTCGCCGAGGCCGGCCCGGCCGGGGCGGCGGCGCAGCGGGCCCTGGTCCGGGCCGCGCACCTGGCCGGCATGCGGGTGGTCGGCCCGAACTGTCTCGGCGTCGCCAACACCGACCCGGCGGTACGCATGAACGCCACGCTCGCGCCGGCGCTGCCGGCGCCCGGGCGGGTGGGCGTGTTCAGCCAGTCCGGCGCGTTCGGGGTGGCGTTGCTGGCCGAGGCGTCCCGGCGCGGGCTCGGGGTGTCGAGTTTCGTCTCGGCCGGCAACCGGGCCGACGTGTCCGGCAACGACCTGTTGCAGTACTGGCAGGACGACCCGGGCACCGACGTGATCACGCTCTACCTGGAGACGTTCGGCAATCCGCGCAAGTTCGCCCGGCTGGCCCGGCACATCGGCCGGCGCAAGCCGGTGGTGGCGCTGGCGTCGCTGGCCCGGTCGCCCGGGGTGGGCGAGGCGCCGGCGCTGGACGCCGCCGCGGTGAGCGCGCTGTTCGCGCAGTCCGGCGTGCTCCGGGTGGACACGGTCGCGGAGCTGCTCGACGTGGGCGTGCTGCTGGCCCACCAGCCGCTGCCGGCCGGCCGGCGGGTCGCCGTGGTCGGCAACTCGTCGGCGTTGACCGGGCTGGCCGCGACCGCCGGCGCCGGGCAGGGGCTGACCGTCGTCGACGGGTACCCGCACGACGTCGGGCCGACCGGCGGCGCCGCCGCGTACGCCGCCGCGCTCGCCGCGGCGGCGGCGGACGACCGGGTGGACGCCGTGGTGGCGGTGTTCGCGCCGCCGCTGCCCGGTCAGCTCACCGATCCGGAGGCGGACTTCGCGGCGGCGCTGCCGGACGCGCGGGCCACCGGCAAGCCGGTGGTGGCGACGTTCCTCGCCGGGCAGGCGCCGACCGGGGTGCCGACGTACCCGAGCGTGGAGGAGGCGGTGCGGGCGCTGGCCCGGGTCACCCGGTACGCGGACTGGCTGCGTCGGCCGCCGGGCGTGCTGCCCGAGCTGGCCCGGGTCGACCGGGCGGCCGGGCAGGCGGCGTGGGGCCCGGACGGGGCGGATCCGGCGACGCTGCTCGCCGCGTACGGGATCGACGTGGTGGCGTCCGTGCCGGCCGGTTCGGCCGAGGAGGCGGTGGCGGCGGGGGAGCGGCTCGGCTGGCCGGTGGCGCTCAAGGCAGCCGCCCCGGGGCTGCGCCACCGCCTGGACCTGGGCGCGGTCCGGCTCGACCTGGCCGACGCCGGGGCGGTGCGCCGCGCGTACGCCGAGATGTCTTCGGGGTTCGGCGCGGAGGTGCTGGTGCAGCCGATGGTGCCGCCGGGTGTGGCGTGCGTGGTGGAGCTGGTGGAGGATCCGGCGTTCGGCCCGGTGGTCGGGTTCGGGTTGGGCGGGGTGGCGACCGAGCTGCTCGGCGACCGGGCCTGGCGGGCGGTGCCGCTGACCGACCGGGACGCCGCCGAGCTGGTCGACGAGCCGCGCGCCGCGCCGCTGCTGCACGGGCACCGGGGCGCCGCCCCGGTGGACCGGGCGGCGCTCGTCGACCTGCTGCTGCGGGTCGGGCGGCTGGCCGACGAGCAGCCCCGGGTGCGTGCGCTGCGGCTCAACCCGGTGCTGGCCCGTCCGGACGGCATCTCGGTGCTGCACGCCACCATCCGCACCGGCCCGGATTCACCGCGCCCCGACACCGGCCCCCGCCGCCTGTAAGGAGGGGCCCCTTGTTAACGCCTCCGGTAGAGAAGGGGCCCCTTCTCACCGGCGATCACGCGCGACAGGCCCCGGCGAACCGCCGGGGCCTGTCGGGGCTTGGTGCTCGGGTCAGCAGGCGTACGCCTCCAGCCGGTTCGCCCGCTCCGGGTCGCGCAGCTTGAGCAGCGTCACCTTCTCGATCTGCCGGATCCGCTCCCGGGACAGCCCGAACTCGCGGCCCACCTCGTCCAGGGTGCGCTGCCGGCCGTCGTCCAGGCCGAAGCGCAGCCGGATCACGGCCTGCTCCCGCTGGGAGAGGGTGGCCAGCACGATCCGGACCTCGTTGCGCAGCTCGCCGTTGGCGGCGGCGTCGCCCGGCTCGGTACGCGGGTCGACGGCGGCGACGAAGTCCCCGAGCGCGCTCTCGCCGTCCTCGCCGACCGCCTGGTCCAGGCTCACCGGCTCCCGGTCGAACGAGATCAGCTCGATCACCTGGTACTCGGGGACCTCCAGCGCGGTGGCGACCTCGGCGACGGTGGGCTCGCGACCCAGCGTCACGGACAGCTCGCGGCGCACCCGGACCATCCGGTTGACCTGCTCGACCATGTGCACCGGGATACGGATGGTGCGGGCCTGGTCGGCCATGGCGCGGGTGATGGCCTGGCGGATCCACCAGGTGGCGTACGTGGAGAACTTGAAGCCCTTGGTGTAGTCGAACTTCTCGACCGCGCGGATGAGGCCGAGGTTGCCCTCCTGGATCAGGTCGAGGAAGGCCATCCCGCGCCCGGTGTAGCGCTTGGCGATGCTCACCACCAGGCGGAGGTTCGCCTCCAGCAGGTGGTCCTTGGCGGCGCGTCCCTCGGCCGCGACCAGCGCCAGGTCCGCGCGCAGGTCGGCGGAGACCGGCGTGCAGGTGGCGAGCTTCTCCTCGGCGAAGAGGCCGGCCTCGATCCGCCTGCTCAGCTCGACCTCCTGCGCCGCGGTGAGCAGCTTGGTGCGGCCGATGCCGTTCAGGTAGGCCCGGACCAGGTCGGTGGAGACGCCGCGGTCGTCGGTGGCGTCCAGGTCCGTGAGGGTGACGTCCATGTCCTGGTGCTCGATCATCTGCTGGGTCATCTCTGTCTCTCCCCGTGTCCTACGTGCCGTACCGGCCCGTGCCGCCGGCGCGGTGGGGGCCGGTGACAAACAGCTTCGCAACCGGGGCGTGAGACGGGAGTGAGGCGATCGGGGACCCGACACGAATCCGGGGGGAACGTGGGGTGTCGCTTGTCCCGTCCGGCTACCGTGCCAGCGAACCGGCCGGCAGGGCCGGGGACGAACCGGCGATCGGAGAACTCAGGTGGTCTTCAAGCGGCTCATGCAGGCGATGGGGGTGGGCGGGCCGTCGGTGCAGACGGTGCTGGCCAACCCGAACTGCCGTCCCGGCGGTCAGCTGGAGGGCCGGGTCCAGGTGGTCGGCGGCGAGCACCCGGCGGACGTGAGCTGGATCTCGCTCGGCCTGCTCACCCGGGTGGAGGTGGAGAGCGGCGACTCGGAGTACAACACCAACCAGGAGTTCGGCCGGATCCAGCTCACCGGCGCGTTCCAGCTGGCGCCGGGGCAGCGCCACGACGTGCCGTTCCGCTTCCAGGTGCCCTGGGAGACGCCGCTCACCGACCTGTACGGCCAGCACCTGCACGGCATGACCATGGGGCTGCGGACCGAGCTGGAGGTGGCCCGGGCGGTGGACTCCGGTGACCTGGACGCGGTCGCGGTGCACCCGCTGCCGGCCCAGGAGCGGCTGCTGGAGGCGCTGCTGCGGTTGGGCTTCCGGTTCGCCCGCGCCGACGTCGAGCGGGGCCACATCTACGGCGTACGCCAGCAGTTGCCGTTCTACCAGGAGATCGAGTTCTATCCGGCGCCGCAGTACGCCGGCGCGATGAACCAGCTCGAGGTCACCTTCGTCACCGACCCGCAGCAGGTGCAGGTGGTGCTGGAGATGGACAAGCGGGGCGGCCTGTTCACCGAGGGCCGGGACGCGTTCGGCCGGTTCACCGTGGACCACGCCACGGCGGACCGCACCGACTGGGCCGCCCAGCTCGACGGCTGGCTCCGCCAGTCGTTGTCCCAGCGGGGCCTGTTCTTCTAGGCGGCGACGCGGGCGCTCACAGGTCCAGCAGGAGCGAGCGGGGGCCGACGTTGACGCTCTCCACCAGCATGTGGGTGCGGAACCGACCGGTCGCCACCGTCGCGCCGCGGGCGCGCAGCTCCTCGACCACCGCGTCGACAAGCGGCTCGGCGACGTCCGCCGGGGCAGCGGCGGTCCAGCTCGGCCGCCGACCCTTGCGGGCGTCGCCGTAGAGCGTGAACTGACTGACCACGAGCAGCGGCGCCCCGGTGTCCGCGGCGCTGCGCTCGTCGTCCAGGATGCGTAGCTCGTGCAGCTTGCGGGCCATGGTGGCGGCCACCTGCCGGGTGTCGGCGTGGGTGACGCCGACCAGCACCAGCAGCCCGTCGGTGATCTCGCCGACCACCGCGCCGTCGACCGTGACGGAGGCCCGGGCGACGGTCTGCACCAACGCCCGCATCAGTCCGTCACCGGCTCGACGAGACCGCGCTCGACCAGGTGCGCCACGATCGGGCCGGCCGCCTCGGCCAGCTCGTCCGGGGCCACGTCGTGCGCGGCGGCGAGCAGGGCGAGCTGGTCGCGCAGCGGCAGCCGGCCGTCCGCGCCGCCGACCAGGGCGAGCACCAGCGGGTCGATCTCCTCGGACCAGCGCAGTCCGCGCGGCGCGGCGAGGACCTGCCGGTCCACCGCCCAGCCGTCGTCGCCCATGGTGGCCTCCTGACGGAGCTGGAGCCCGTCGGCGGCGCGGTAGCGGGCGGCCAGCAGCCCGTCGGTGTCCCGGGCACGCAGCCAGTCCTGCCTGTCGAACCATTCGGCGATCCGGTCGCCGAGCGGTGGTTCGACCCGCTGGCGCAGGTCCTCGACCCGGACGATCGGCTGGTCGTGGCCGGCCCGGCGCAGCGACACGAGGCCGAAGCCGATCGCCTCCACCTTGTGCGCGTCGAACCAGTCCAGCCAGGCTTCCATCCGCTGCGGGTCGGCGCTCTCCCCGACGTCGGTGAGCCAGAGGTTCACGTACGCCATCGGGTCGGCCACCTCGCGCTGGATGACCCAGGCGTCCAGCCCGGTGCCGGCGAACCAGCCGGTGACCCGGTCGGCCCAGTCCTCGCCGGTGACGTGCACCCAGTTCGCCAGGTACTGCATGGTGCCGCCGTCGGTGAGCAGGTGCGGCGCGGCGGCGGCCAGCTCGGCGCCGATCGCGTCGCCGACCCGCCCGGAGTCGCGGTAGACGTGGGTGGTGGTGCCGGGGCCGACCACGAACGGCGGGTTGCTGACCACCAGGTCGAAGCGGCGTCCGGCGACCGGGGCGACCAGGTCGCCGTGGAGCAGCTCCCAGTCCTGCCCGTTGAGCGCGGCGGTGGTGGCGGCGAAGCGCAGCGCCCGCTCCGAGACGTCGGTGGCGGTGACCCGGCGGGCGTGGGTGCCCAGGTGCAGCGCCTGCACGCCGGAGCCGGTGCCGAGGTCCAGCGCGGTCTCCACCGGGCGGCGTACGGCGGCGCCGATCAGCGTCTGGGTGGCCCCGCCGATGCCCAGCACGTGCTCGGCGTGCAGCGGCCGGCCGGGTCGGGCGCTGGCCGGCACGTCGGCGAGCACCCACCAGTCGTCGGCGTACGGCTCCAGGTCGACGCCGGCGCGCAGGCCGTCGCCGTGCCGCTCGACGATGCCGCCGGCGAGCGCCTCGTCCACGGTCAGCGGCGCCAACGCGGCGGCCACCACCGGCTCCGGCTCGGTGCGGTCGCAGATGAACACCCGGATCAGCGTGCCCAGCCGGTCGCGGTCCTCGGTGGCGCGCAGCGCGGCCCGGTAGTCGTTGCGGGCGACGCCGCCGGTGGCCTGCGAGCCGAGCCGCCCGGCGATGCCGTTGGCGGTGAAATCGGCAAGCGTCAGCGCGGTGCGCAGCGCGTCGACCCCGGCGGGGGAGAGCAGCATGTCGTGACGGTCCACGTGGCCATCCTGCCCCGGCCGCCGCCCGGCGCGGCGCGCACCCGCCGGATCCGGCCGGCAGACGGTATTACCCGGCAACTATCTCTTTCACGAGCATCGATGTGTGGTTAGCATTCCCGTCAACATCCGTCGATGGGCGGCCCGCCGGCCACGAACCGGCCCGCCCGGTAGGGAGCCAGACGATGCCCGACGTGTCCGTTCCCCGGCGTCGCGTGCTGCACGCGCTCGCCGTCACGGCCGCCGCCGCGGCCCTCACCGCCGCCGCCTCCACCCCGGCCCTCGCCGCGCCGACCGGTCAGGTCCGGTTCGCCGGCGCCGCCGACGCCGTCAGCGGCAGCTACCTGGTCGTGCTCAAGGGCGACGCGGTCGGCGCCGCGAACAGCCGCACCGCGCGCACCGCCGTGCCGGAGCGGGCCGCCGGCCTGGCGAAGCGCTACGGCGGCAGTGTCGCCACGGTGTGGAGCGCCGCGCTCACCGGCTACAACGCGAAGATGAGCATCGGGCAGGCGCGCCGGCTGGCCGCCGACCCGGCCGTCGCGTACGTCGAGCAGGACCGCCGGGTGACCGTCCAGGGCACCCAGACCGGCGCCACCTGGGGGCTGGACCGCATCGACCAGCGCAGCCTGCCGCTCAACAGCACCTACACCTACCCGAACACCGCCACCAACGTGCGCGCGTACATCATCGACACCGGCATCCGGACCACGCACAGCCAGTTCGGCGGCCGGGCCACCTGGGGCACCAACACGGTGGACAGCAACAACACCGACTGCAACGGCCACGGCACGCACGTCGCCGGCACGGTCGGCGGCAGCACCTACGGCGTGGCCAAGGGCGTCCGCCTGATCGCGGTCAAGGTGCTCAACTGCTCCGGCAGCGGCAGCACCGCCGGCGTGGTCAACGGCGTCAACTGGGTCACCTCGAACGCGGTCAAGCCGGCCGTGGCCAACATGAGCCTCGGCGGCGGCGTCAGCACCACGCTGGACAACGCGGTGGCCAACTCGATCAGCTCCGGCATCACGTACGCGCTCGCGGCCGGCAACTCCAACGCCAACGCCTGCAACTCCTCGCCGGCCCGGGTCGCCTCGGCGATCACGGTGGGCTCCACCACCAGCACCGACGCCCGCTCGTCCTTCTCGAACTACGGCACCTGCGTGGACATCTTCGCGCCGGGCTCGTCGATCACGTCGTCGTGGAACAGCAGCGACAGCGCGACCAACACCATCAGCGGCACCTCGATGGCGTCGCCGCACGTGGCGGGCGCCGCGGCGCTGGTGCTGTCGGCGAACCCGTCCTACACCCCGGCGCAGGTGGCCAGCTACCTGACCAGCAACGCCACCACCGGCAAGGTGACCAGCCCGGGCACGGGCTCGCCGAACCGGCTGCTCTTCGTCGTCAACTGACACCTGTCGGCTGACCGCGGCCCGGTGGATTCGAGTGGAGTCCACCGGGCCGCGTCGTGCCGGGTGTCGGAGAGTCGGCGGCGGGAGCGGCGGCCGGGGCGGCAGGATGGGGGCATGACGCTCTCCCTACCCATCGACCCGCAGGCCAACGAGATGCTGCGGCGCGACCCGCTGGCCCTGCTGCTCGGGATGGTGCTGGACCAGCAGGTGCCGATGGAGAAGGCGTTCTCCTCGCCGTACGTGCTGGCGCAGCGGCTCGGCCACGAGCCGGACGCCCGGGAGCTGGCCGGGTACGACCCGGACGCGCTGGTGGCGCTGTTCGCCCGGCCGCCGGCGCTGCACCGGTTCCCGAAGGCGATGGCGGCCCGGGTGCAGGAGGTCTGCCGGGCGCTCGTCGAGCGCTACGACGGCGACCCGGCGCGGCTCTGGTCGGAGGCGACGGACGGCGCGGAGCTGCTGCGCCGGGTCGGCGAGCTGCCCGGTTTCGGCCGGCAGAAGGCGCAGATCTTCGTGGCGCTGCTCGGCAAGCGGTTCGGGGTCACCCCGGCGGGCTGGCGCGAGGCGGCCGGCGCCTACGGCGAGGCGGAGGCGTACCGGTCGGTCGCCGACGTGACCGACCCGGAGTCGCTGGGCCGGGTGCGCGAGTTCAAGCAGCGGATGAAGGCGGAGGCGAAGGCCGCGAAGGGCTGACGCGTGAGCGAGCAGCGGGGCGGGGGGCTGCTGCGCACCATGTCCAGCCCCGGCCGGGCGACCTTCCTGGAACTCTTCTTCGACCTGGTGTTCGTGTTCGCGCTGACCCGGGTGTCGCAGCGGCTGGTGGCCGACGTCGACAGCGGGCACCTGGCGGCCGGTGTCGCCCGGACGCTGCTGCTCTTCCTGGTGCTCTGGCACGTCTGGACCATCACCACCTGGGTGACCAGCCGGTACGAGCCGGAGCGGGCGGTCATCCAGGCGGTCGTGGTCGGTGTGATGTTCGGCAGTCTGGTGCTCGGGGTGACGCTCCCCCGCGCGCTGGAGGAGCGGGCGTTGGCGTTCGCGCTCGCGTACGTGGTGATGATGGTCGCGCGTCCGCTGGTGCTGGTGGTGGCGCTGCGCGAGCATCCGCGGCGAATGGTGCCGGTGCGGCTGGTCGGCTGGGCCGTGGCGACCGCCCCGCTCTGGCTGGCCGGCGCGCTGGTGCCCGACCTGCGCCTGCCGCTGTGGGCGGTCGCGCTGGCGGTGGACTACCTGGGCACGTTCCTGGGGTGGCCGCTGCCCCGGCTCGGTTCGTCCCGCATCCGGAGCTGGCTGGTCGCCGGGGAGCATCTGGCCGAGCGCTACCAACAGATCTTCCTCATCGCGCTCGGCGAGTCGATCCTGGTGATCGGCGTGTCCTACAGCGGGGAGCAGTTCTCCGGGCGGTCGGCCGCCGCGTTCGCGCTGGCGTTCCTGGTCACCGCGTTGCTCTGGCGGATCTACTTCCACCGGGCCGGGCACCTGCTCGTGGAGGCGTTGCGGCTGGCCGGCACGCCCGGGCGGCTGGCTGAGTCGGCCGCCCAGACCCACCTGTTCATGGTGCTCGGGGTGCTCGTCTCGGCGGTCGGCTACGAACTGGTCATCGCCCACCCGTACGACGCGGCGGATGCCCGCTGGCTGGTCTTCGTGGTGGGCGGCCCGGCGCTGTTCCTGGCCGCCCGGTCCCGCTTCGAGTACGAGATCTTCGGCCGGGTGTCCCGCTCCCGGCTGGTCGGGCTGGCGGGCCTGCTGCTGCTCGCGCCGGCGCTGACGGCCGGGCCGGTCCTGCTGGCGCTCGCCGTGGTGGCCGGCATGCTGGCGCTTGTCGCGCTCGCCGACATGTGGCGCGCCCGGGGTGGGCCGCCGGAGTCGTCGGCATCGCCGGTCGGGCGGGAGGCGCTCGGCAAGGCCGGCCCCGAGGCGTGAACCGGGCCCGCGAGGCCCGCGGTCGCGAACCGAGGTGACGCGTGCGGGCTCAGGCGGCGGTCGGGCGGGACAGTGAGGCCAGCGCGCGGCGGACGTCGGCCAGCGAGACCGTGGCCGAGTCGTCCAGGTCGGCCAGGCCCGCCTCGATCCACTGCCGCATCAGCGTGGTCACCCCGATGCCGCGCGCGTCGGCGGCGGCCCGGACCCGTTCGTACGTCTCCAGCGGCAGGCGTACCGACCGGCTGACCATCGGCACGTCGGTGTCGGGGGTGGGCAGTTGCGCCGGCGACGTCTCGTCGATCAGGTCGGCGAACGCGTCGCCGCCGGCGTGGAACCGCTTGGTCGCCTCGTCACGGTGCATGGTGACCGCCTCCTCGTCGGCGTGCCCTCCGCACCGCCTCGTCGTAGCGCTTGGCCTCGACGTCGCTCAGCTCGCGGGCGGAGAGGATGTCCCAGTCGTTGTCGGTGCCGTCTGCCTCGGCCAGCAGCACGGCGAGGCGCCGGCCGCGGTGGTCGGTGGCGTAGACCACCATCACGTCGTCGCCCAGGTGCCGGATGACCCGGCGGTTGCTGTGCAGGGCCTCCCAGACTTCCCCGGGTGTGACGTCGTAGACCCGCAGGTTCGCCAGCGCCTCGTCGGTGAAGCTGAACCGGTTGGCCACGAGCGGAGCGTACCACGCGCGTAACACGTAACCGGATTGTCGCCGATCACCTGCCCCGAGTGACAGGATGGGCGGTATCCCCTCGTAGGAGGTCCGTGGTGAAGCGTCAGGCCTACCAGCCGATCCTGATCACCGACGCCCGGCGCAGCCAGGACGACCAGCTCAGCAGCCGGCAGAAACGCTACGTGCTGATGATGGGCATCCGGGTCGCCTGCATCGTCGTGGGTGCCGTCCTGGTCGGCGTCAAGGCGCCGCTGCTCTGGCTGTGGTTGCCGCTGTGCGCGCTCGGCATGGTGCTCATCCCGTGGCTCGCGGTGCTGCTGGCGAACGACCGCCCGCCCAAGGAGGAGCACCGGCTGGCCAACCGTTTCCAGCCCCGGGGCCGCGACGAGACCCCGCCGATGGCGCTCGCCGCGGAGGAACGCCCGCACAAGGTCATCGACGCCGAGCCCTGACCGGTCGTCACCACGCTCCGGGACGCCGGACCGGAGAGTTCGCCGACGAACCGATATACCTCTCAGGCATAAACATGACCAGAAGGCATATCGGCCGTCAGGCACACCCGGTTCCGAGCCGGCACCCGATCAGCGCGCGCCCGGCCGTCACGCGCCCGGCCGGGCGCCGACCGTGGTCACGGCCAGGGCGCCGAGGTCACCGGCCCGGGCCAGCGCCGCCCGGGGGCCGGCCCCGGCCAGCCAGGCGGTGAGCAGGCCGGCCGCGAACGCGTCCCCGGCGCCGGTGACGTCCACCACGGCCACCCCGGGCGCCGGGGCCGTCTCCACCCGGCCGCCGCGCTCCACCCAGACCGCCCCCGCCGCGCCGCGCTTCACCACCACCCGGTGCGCCACCGAGGTCAGCGCCCGGCCCTGCGCCGCCGGATCCAGGCCACCGGCCAGCACGGTCGCCTCGTCCGTGTTGACCAGCAGCAGGTCGACGTCGCGTACCCAGGTCAGGAACGACCCGCCGACGCGCCGCAGCGGCGCCGCGGAGGCCGCGTCGACGCTGACCGTCAACCCGCGCTCGCGGGCGACGGCCAACGCGCGCAGGCCGGCGCCGCGCGACCCGACGTCCAACAGGGTGTACGCGGACAGGTGCAGGTGCCCGACGTCGGGCGCCGCCGCCAAGGCGGCCTCGACGTGCCGCGCGGTCAGCCGTAGGTTCGCGCCGCGCTGACTGACCATGGTGCGCTCCCCGCCGTGGGTGAGCACGATCACCGTGCCGGTCGGGTAACCCTCGTGCCGCTCGACCGCGCAGTCCACCCCGATCCGGGTCAGCTCGGCGACCCGGTCGCGGCCGGTCTCGTCGTCGCCCACGGCGGCCACCAGCGTCACGGCCGCGCCCTGGCCGGCGAGCCAGGCCGCGGTGTTGGCCGCCTGCCCACCGCCGCTGAACCGGATCCCGGCCGCGGTGTCCGAGCCGGTCGCGAGCGGCCCGGACAGCATCGCGACCACGTCCGTGATCACGTCGCCGACGACGGCGATGCCGGGCGCTCCGCTCGTACCGGGCCCTCCGGACATGCCCTCGCTGCGCTCGGTGCGTTCGCTCATGCGGTGCTGGCTGGGCATGCGCTCACGGCCCTCGCTGCGCTCGGTGCGTTCGCTCATGCGGTGCTGGCTGGGCATGTGCTCACGGCCCTCGCTGCGCTCGGTGCGTTCGCTCATGCCGGGCCGGCGGCGGGTCGGGTCGCCGCGGCGACCGCGATGCGCGCCGCCAGGTCGGCGTTGCGCAGGATGATCCGGACGTTCACCGCCAGGCTGGCGCCCTCGGTGGCGGCGTGGAAGTGGGCCAGCAGGAACGGGGTCACCGCCTTGCCGGTGATCCCCTCCCGGGCCAGCGCCGCCAACCCGTCGGCGAGTGTGCGGTCGTGCAGCGCCGGGTCGAGCTGCTCGTCGGCCGGCAGCGGGTTGGCCACGATCAGCCCACCTGTGTGCACACCCTGTTCGGCGCGGGCGGCCAGCACGTCGGCCACCCGCTCCGGCGAGTCCACCGACCAGTCCAGGTCGAAGCCGGCGTCGGTGAGGTAGAAGCCGGGGAACCGGCGGGTGCGGTACCCCACCACGCCCACCCCCAGCGTCTCCAGCCGCTCCAGCGTGGCGCCCACGTCCAGGATCGACTTCACGCCGGCGCAGACCACCGCGATCGGCGTACGGGCCAACGTGACCAGGTCCGCCGACTCGTCGAACGTGTGCGCCGCCTCCCGGTGCACCCCGCCCAGCCCGCCGGTGGCGAACACACCGATCCCGGCCGCCGCCGCCACCGCGCTGGTGGCCGCCACCGTGGTGGCGCCGTCCGCGCCGGTCGCCGCCGCCGGCGCCAGGTCGCGGACCGAGAGCTTGCTCACGCCGTCGACCGTGGCGAGCCGGGTGAGCTGGGCGTCGTCGAGCCCGACCCGCAGCTCGCCGCCGACCATGCCGATGGTGGCCGGGACCGCGCCCGCGTCCCGGACCGCCTGCTCGATCTGCCGCGCCACGCGCAGGTTGTCCGGCCGGGGGAGACCGTGCGACACGATGGTGCTCTCCAGCGCCACGACCGGCCGCCCGGCGCGCAGGGCGTCGGCCACCTCACCGCCGAGACTGATGCGAAAGTTGGTCACTTCCGTTACGGTACGGGCCGCCCGCCGGAGGGCCGTGGTGGACCCGACCCGGCCGGCCTGCAAAACTGGGAAGCCGGAGGTGGGGACGTGAGCACTGAGATTCTGGAGCGCCCGGAGCAGAAGGAGGCCGACACCGGCCCCGAGATGTTCCACTACGTGCGCAAGGACAAGATCGCCGAGAGCGCGGTCATGGGCACGTACGTCATCGCGCTGTGCGGGGAGACCTTCCCGGTGACCAAGGCCGCCAAGCCCGGTTCACCGGTCTGCCCGAAGTGCAAGGAGATCTACGAGTCCTGGGGCGAGTGATCGCGGGCGGCTCCGCCGCCCGCCCACGTAACCTGCGCCGGTGACCACCTCCACCGCCCTGCTCCTCGCCGACCTCACCGGCGTGGCGGTCTTCGCCGCCTCCGGCGCCTCCGCGGCGGTGGCCAAACGGCTCGACCTGTTCGGGGTGGTCTTCGTCGGTGTGGTCGCCGCCCTCGGCGGCGGCATCTTCCGTGACCTGGTCATCGACGAGGTGCCCCCGCTGGCGTTCGCCGACTGGCGGTACGCCGTCACCGCGGCCGTCACCGCCGCCGCCGTGTTCCGACTGCATCCGCAGCTCGCCCGGCTGCGCACCACCGTGCTGGTGCTGGACGCCGCCGGGCTGGCCCTGTTCACCGTCACCGGCACGCTCAAGGCGCTCGACGCGCACGTGCCGGCCGTCGGCGCCTGCATGATCGGCATGCTCACCGCGATCGGCGGCGGGCTGGGCCGCGACCTGCTCACCGGCGAGATCCCGGTGGTGCTGCGCCGGGAGATCTACGCGGTGGCCGCGCTCGCCGGCTCGATCGCGGTGGCGTTGCTGTCGGCGTACGGGCACGCCACCGCGGCACCGCTGACCGGTGCCGCGGTCTTCGTCTTCGGGCTGCGGCTGATCTCGCTGCGCCGGCGCTGGTCCGCCCCGGTGCCGACGGTCCGCCCGGGTGGGCGGATGTGACCAGCGTGGCGTCGGGTGGGGCGGCCAGGGCCCGCTGGTTATGCTGAGTCGGCCTTCGCGGCACGGACGCGCGAGGGCGTTTTCATGGGCGGCGGCCCCCGTGGCCCCGGTCGGGCCCGTCGCCGTCCGCGGCGGAGAGGAGCTACCCGTGCCACCGCGGTTGCCGGCGCTCGACACGTTCCCACCACTGCGTTCCTGGCAACGCAAGGCGATGGTGGAATACCTGCGCCGCCGGGCCGAGGACTTCACCGCGGTCGCCACCCCCGGCGCCGGAAAGACCACCTTCGCCCTGCGGATCGCCGCCGAGCTGCTCGCCGACGGCACCGTCGAGGCGGTCACCGTGGTCGCGCCGACGGAGCACCTGAAGACCCAGTGGGCGCAGGCCGCGGCCCGGGTCGGCATCCAGCTCGACGCCGCGTTCCGCAACGCCGACCTGCACTCCGCCGCCGACTTCCACGGCGCGGTGGTCACGTACGCCCAGGTCGGCATGGCGCCGCAGGTGCACCGGCGGCGCACCATGACCCGGCGGACACTGGTCATCCTCGACGAGATCCACCACGCCGGCGACGCCCGCACCTGGGGCGACGGCGTCAAGGCGGCGTTCGAACCCGCGGTACGCCGGCTGATGCTCACCGGCACGCCGTTCCGCTCCGACGACAACCCGATCCCGTTCATCAGCTACGAGCGCGGCGGGGACGGGCTGCTGCGCTCCCGCGCCGACTCGGTCTACGGCTACGCCGACGCGCTGCGCGACGGCGTGGTCCGGCCGGTGCTGTTCCTGGCCTACTCCGGGGAGACCCGGTGGCGCACCAACGCCGGCGACGAGCTGGCCGCCCGGCTGGGCGAGCCGATGACGCAGGATCTGATCGCGCAGGCGTGGCGTACCGCGCTGGACCCGGCCGGCGACTGGATGCCGCAGGTGCTGCGCGCCGCCGACGCCCGACTGAGCACGCTGCGCGCCAACGGCATGCCCGACGCGGGCGGCCTGGTCATCGCCACCGACCAGCAGGTCGCCCGCGCGTACGCCAAGCTGCTGGAGCAGGTGACCGGCGAGAAGGCCGCCGTGGTGCTCTCCGACGACCAGGGCGCGTCCGCGCGGATCGCGACGTTCGCGGCCTCCGAGCAGCGCTGGCTGGTCGCGGTGCGGATGGTGTCCGAGGGCGTGGACATCCCCCGGCTGGCCGTCGGCGTGTACGCGACGAGCGCCAGCACCGCGCTCTACTTCGCGCAGGCGATCGGCCGTTTCGTCCGGGCCCGCCGACCGGGCGAGACCGCCTCGGTCTTCCTGCCCAGCGTGCCGCACCTGCTCGGGCTGGCCAGCGAGATGGAGATCGAGCGGGACCACGTGCTCGGCAAGCCCAAGGACTCCGACGGCTTCGACGACGACCTGTTGGAGCGCGCCCAGCGCGACGACGGGGCCAGCGGCGAGCTGGAGAAGCGGTTCGCGGCGCTCTCCGCCACCGCCGAACTGGACCAGGTCATCTTCGACGGCGCGTCGTTCGGCACCGCCGCCCAGGCCGGCACGCCGGAGGAGGAGGAATACCTCGGCCTCCCCGGCCTGCTCACCGCCGACCAGGTCTCGCTGCTGCTGACCAAGCGGCAGGCCGACCAGCTCGCCGCGCAGAAGCGCCGGGCGGCCCAGCGGGCCGCTGAGCCGGCCGCTGCGGCCCCGGCGGCGGCACCCCCACCGATGAGCGCGGCCCAGCGTCGGGTGGCGCTACGGCGGCAACTGAACGCCCTGGTGGCCGCCCGGCACCATCGCACCGGCCAGCCGCACGGCAAGATCCACGCCGAGCTGCGCCGGCTCTGCGGCGGCCCGCCCAGCGCCCAGGCGACGATCGAGCAGCTCGAGGAGCGCATCGCCACCGTGCAGACGTTGTGACAGAAACCGGCCGGAGACACCTCGTGCGGTGTCTCCGGCCGGTTATGTCGAGTTACTCGTTGTCTGTCGGACTCAGTTCGCCATGAGATCGGTGCCGCGCCAACTGAACTCCGGGTCCGTCGCGTACCGCACGGTGATCTTCACGAGATCTTCCGCGTACTTGTTCGCGTGGTGCCCACAGAACACCAGCTCGCTCCCACCCGAGAGGGTGATCCGGAGCTTGCCGGCAGCATTACAGCGGTCGCACCGTTCATCGGCGGCCGGGGGGCTCACCGTCTCGGGCGGCGGCGTGAGGGTCGGGGTCATCGCCTTCCTCCTCTGGTCGTCACCGATGAACACACTCGTCGGTCGTTGCTCACCTATCCTGCAACACCCATCTCGGGCCCTGCCTTCCCTGTGTGCCCGCGGGGGACCGAGGTCACACCTGGCGTGGAAGACAGTGTGCCGTGCACCAAGGGTGCCACGTCAACGATCACAAACAGGCAACCGACCGATCAAGGATCGGTGTTCTACGGGTGGTGATCAAACCGACACGTCTGGTTGACGTGTGCGGTCAGTCCAGGTAGTCGCGGAGCACCTGGGAACGCGAGGGGTGCCGCAACTTGGACATGGTCTTGGACTCGATCTGCCGGATGCGCTCCCGGGTCACGCCGTACACCTGACCGATCTCGTCCAGGGTGCGCGGCTGGCCGTCGGTGAGGCCGAAGCGCAGGCGCACCACGCCCGCCTCACGCTCGGACAACGTCTGGAGGACCTGCTGGAGCTGGTCCTGCAGCAGCGAGAACGACACCGCGTCGACCGCCACCACGGCCTCGGAATCCTCGATGAAGTCGCCGAGCTGGCTGTCCCCCTCGTCACCGATGGTCTGGTCGAGCGAGATGGGCTCCCGGGCGTACTGCTGGATCTCCAGCACCTTCTCCGGTGTGATGTCCATCTCCTTGGCCAGCTCCTCCGGAGTGGGCTCGCGGCCCAGATCCTGGAGCAGCTCGCGCTGGATCCGGCCGAGCTTGTTGATCACCTCGACCATGTGCACCGGGATGCGGATGGTGCGGGCCTGGTCGGCCATGGCGCGGGTGATGGCCTGGCGGATCCACCAGGTGGCGTACGTGGAGAACTTGTAGCCCTTAGTGTAGTCGAACTTCTCGACGGCCCGGATGAGGCCGAGGTTGCCCTCCTGGATCAGGTCGAGGAAGGCCATCCCGCGCCCGGTGTAGCGCTTGGCCAGCGAGACCACGAGTCGGAGGTTCGCCTCCAGCAGGTGGTTCTTGGCCCGCTCGCCGTCCCGGGAGATCCACATCAGGTCGCGCTGCAGATCGCGGACCAGCTTCTCCTCGCCCTCGTCGGCGGCGCGCAGCCGCTCGGCGGCGTAGAGGCCGGCCTCGATCCGCTTGGCGAGCTCGACCTCCTGCTCGGCGTTGAGCAGCGGCACCTTGCCGATCTGCTTGAGGTAGGCCCGGACCGAGTCGGCGGAGGCGGTCAGCTCGGCGTCCCGACGCGCCTGCTTGAGCGCCTCGGACTCCTCGTCGTCCCACTCGAAGTCGTTGTCGGTGGCGGAGTTCGCGGCGTCGGCCTCGGCGGCCTGGGCCAGCTCGGCCGGCTCCTCGACCACCACGTCCTCGATCTCGGCGGCCAGCTCCTCCGGGTCGACCTCACCCTCGGCGCCCTCGCCGGCCTTCGCCGGCTTCGCCGCGGCCGTCTTGGCGGCCACGGTGGCCTTGGTGGCCCGGGTCGTCTTGGTGGCCTTGGCCGGGACGGCGGCCTTGCCGGCCACCTCGGCGGTGGTGCCGGCGGCCTTGCGGGCCGTCGCCTTCCGGGGCGCCGGCGCGGGGGACTCCTCGGCGGCGGGCGCCTGCTTGGGGGCGGGTGCGGCCGCCTTCTTGGTGGTCTTGGCGGTGGTGGCCCGGGAGGCCGGGGTGGCGGACCGGGCCGCGGCGACCCGGCGGCGGGTGCTCGCGGAGCCGTCCACCACGACCGTCACGCCCGCCTCGGAGAGCGCGCGGAGGATCTTCTTGGCCTGGGCCGGGGTCACCTCAGCGGACTCGACGGTGCGCGCGAGCTGGGCCGACGTGAGCTGACCGCCGGCGCTCTGGGCGTGGGCGATCAGGGTGTCGGTGAGCGAGCGAACGTCGGCGCCGGTCTGGCGGGGTTCTGTCACGAATGACCTTCCGGAGGCGAAGAGCGAGCACGGCCGGGTCGTCCGGCGCAGCACGGGGCCGTGCCGGGCGAGTCGTTGAGGGACCCCCGTGTCCCGGTCCGTCCGGTCGTTGGCGGTCCGTGGCGCGTGGGCAGGGTGAATTGTAACGCCGTCTGCCGCGATCATCCTGCGCAGCACGGCGTACCGGCGGTCCGGACCGCCGATTCGACGCAGATGTGGACTTTGTAAGGATGATACCCACGCACGGCCAGGCCGGTCCGGGCCGCGCGGGAAGGGGACGAACATGATCGCCTCGGCGCCCACGCCGCGGGAATTGCTCACCATCGCCGTCGAGGTGGCCCGGGACGCCGCGGCCACCGCCCACCGGATGCGCGCCGAGGGCGTCTCGGTGGCCGCGACCAAGAGCACCGCGACCGACGTGGTCACCGCCGCCGACCGCGCGGTGGAGCGGCAGGTGCTGGCCGCGTTGCGGGACCGGCGGCCCGGCGACGCGGTGCTGGGCGAGGAGTACGGCGTGGCCGGTCCGGTCGCGGGGGGCGGGGTGCGCTGGATCGTCGATCCGATCGACGGCACCGTCAACTACCTCTACGGGCTGCCCTACTGCGCGGTCTCGCTCGCCGCCGAGGTGGCCGGCGAGGTCGTCGCCGGCGTGGTGCGCAACGTGTTCACCGGCGAGGAGTGGACCGCGACCGCGGGCGGCGGCGCCTGGCGGGACGGTCGGCGGCTGCGCTGCTCCGCCGAGGCCGACCTCGGGCAGGCGCTGGTCGCCACCGGCTTCGGGTACGCCGCGGGCCGCCGCGCGCACCAGGCGCGGGTGGTCGCCGAACTGATCCCGCACGTGCGCGACATCCGCCGGATGGGTGCGGCCGCGCTCGACCTCTGCCTGGCCGCCGAGGGACGGGTGGACGCGTACTTCGAGAAGGGGCTGGCCGACTGGGACCTCGCCGCGGGCGGGCTGGTCGCCCGGGAGGCCGGGCTGCTGGTGACCGGCTTGTCCGGCCGGCCGGCCGGACCGGACCTGGCGCTCGCCGCGCCGCCCGCGCTGCACGGCCCGCTGCACGCCCGGCTCGCCGACCTGGACGCCGCCGGCGGGCCGTGACGACCTGTCACCCACCCCACGGGTACGCGACGAGGGCGGCCTCCCGAACCGCGGAGACCGCCCTGCGTCGTCGGGCCGGCGGACCGGCCCACGGGTCACTTCTCGACCGGCATCGGGCACGTCTCGGGCGGCGCCTCGGGAGCGCCCAGGTCACCCAGCGACTGGTTCACCTCGGTGGTGGTGGCCAACTGCTGGAACCCGTTGCCGAGGACCACGTCGACGGTGTCGTCCTTGCGGTCCGGCAGGAACACCCGCTCGGCGTTGTTGAGGAAGTAGGCCCGGAGCAGGTGGGCCGAGCCGACACCCTTGGGGCCGAAGCGCAGCACCGCCACGCCGTCGACCTCCTTCGACTCGTTGCCGACCTTCTTGACCTGGAACTTGCGGTTGCGGAAGTCGTCCGCCACGCCGCCGGCCCGGCCGGACTCGTCGGTGGCGTTGTAGACGTTGATCTTCACGTCCTTCTGCTCGCGCAGTCGCAGGTCGACAAGCGGCCAGCCGGCGGGGCAGTCGGCGGCGGTGCCGGCCGAGCCCTGACTGTCCTTGACCACGGCGACGATCACGAAGACCAGGGCGATGACCGCCAGCAGTCCGACGACAACGAGTGCCCGCACTCGCGCAAAACTCATCCTGGGCGCTCCCCGGACAGTGATTGGGTGGCGGCGGCCGGCGCGGTCGGGCCGCGTCTGTCGACCGTCGGAGTACGCCGCTGAGGTTAACCCTTGTCCGGCTCCCGCGTGGAAACAGTCCGACATGCCGGCGCGCCACGGGGGGAACGGGTAGGACTACCCCTATCTTCGTGTCGCCTGAGTCACATTGGGAACAACTTCGGGCGCAGGGGCGTACATCTCTCCCGCGAGGGCGGTATACATGCCTCGCCCAAAGGGGGGGTAAGGTTCCGCGCTCGCCGGAGGGTTCCGCTCCGGCGAACCCGGCCCACCGGTCGTCGGGTCGGGTGCCCGACACAGTTGGTGGCCGGCCAGGGGAACCGAAACGGCGTCGTCCGGCGTTACAACCGGCAGCGACCATATCGATATTGGAGAGTGAAACCGATGGCCACCGACTACGACGCCCCGCGTCGCGACGAGGTCGACCTCGGCGAGGACAGCCTCGAGGAGCTCAAGGCCCGGCGGGTCGACTCACAGTCGGGCGCCGTGGACGTCGACGAGGCCGAAGTGGCCGAGAGCTTCGAGCTGCCCGGCGCCGACCTGGCCGACGAGGAGCTCACGGTCAAGGTCCTCCCGATGCAGCAGGACGAGTTCCGGTGCGCGCGCTGCTTCCTGGTCCACCACCGCAGCCAGCTCGCGGTCGAGCGCAACGGCGACCTGATCTGCCGAGAGTGCGTCTGATCCCGAGCCGGGACACCGGCGGCGGCCTCCTCGTCGGGGCCGCCGCTGTTCGAGCCGCCGTGCGCCGGTGGCCGGAAGCTGCTTGACTCGTACGGGCGGCTGCCGGCCGCGCGGAGCAGGAGGGCGGACGGGTGAGCGAGCGCAGCGAGCGGGATGACCGGACGCGAGTCCCGGAGACGGGACCGACGTCGTCCATGCCGGACCCGACCACCGCTCCGGCGCGGGCGGAGGAAACCGTCGACCCGGCCGCGACGCCGACCGGCGAGGAACTGGGCGCCACGGTCGCGGCCCTGACCGCCGACGACATCGCCCCGGCCCGCCGCCGGCAACTGCTGGTGCGGCTGGTCGGCCAGGCCCGGGCGCGTGGCCTCACCGACCTGTTCAAGCCCAAGGCCGCGCTGCGCTGGATGACCGAGACCGTCGCCGAGGTCGCGCCGCACGTGCCGATCCGTGACCTCGCCACGCTGCGGCGGCACTTCCCCGGCCTGGACGACGACGCGCTCGCCGACCGGCTGGTCCGCAACGCGTCCCGGGCCACCGCCGGGGTCGGCGCGGCCGGTGGCGGGGTCGCCGCGGTCGAGTGGGCGGTCACGCCCACCCTGCTCTCCGCCCCGGTCCTGCTGGCCGCCGAGACGGTCGCCGTGGTGGCGATCGAGTTGAAGCTCATCGGGGAACTGCACGAACTCCACCGGATGCCGCTGCCCACCGGCGGCACCGCGCGTGCCGTGGCGCTGGTGCAGTCCTGGGCCGGCCAGCGGGGGATCAACCCGATGATGCCCGGCGTCGGGGTGAGCGCCGTGCTGGGCACCGCCGCCCGCCGCGAGCTGCGGGACAGCATGCTGCGCCGCTTCGGCCGCAATCTCACCACGCTCGGGCCGTTCCTGACCGGCGCCGCGGTGGCCGGCTACCTCAACCGGCGGGCCACCCGCACGCTCGGCGAGCAGCTCCGCAAGGACCTCCGGCACACGTCCCGCGGCCTGCCCCACAAGCGGGGCTGACGGCCGGGGCGGGGAAGCGTCAGGCGGTGTCGCGGGCGGCCAGCAGCGCGGTCGCCAGCTCCACCGGGTGCCGGGTGCTGACCACCCAGAACGGGGTGGGGTCCGCCGGGTCGTCCAGCACCACCTGCACGGCGCCGCCGATCCAGGGGCGCTGCACCACGAACGCGAGCGGATCGGCGCCGACGCCGAGCACCTCGCGCCGGCCGGTCGCGTCCAGCGGCACCGCGTCCGCCACGTGGCGCACCGGGAGGTGGGCGTCGTCGACCCGCAGCTCGCCGTCGCGTACCTCGACCCGGATCCGGCCCAGCCACCACAGGGCGGCCCCCGTGCCGGGGATCAGCAGCACGAACGGCAGCCAGGCCCGGAAGCCGGTCGCGCCCAGCCACAGCTCGGCGGCGAGCAGCCCGGCCACGGCCAGCCCGGCGGGCCAGGCCCACCAGGGCAGCCCCAGGCGCTCCGCGTACGGCGCGGGGGTGGCCGTCGGGGCGGCCGGGGATGACGACTGACGCACACTGCGAGGGTACGGCGCGTGGCGGGCCGGCCAACCGGCAGGATGGCAGGGGCACCCCGAGGACCGGACGGAAGAGGATGACCGTGACAGATGTCGTACCCGTGCCCGTACGGCGGCTCGACCCGGAGCTGCCGCTGCCGGCGTACGCCCATCCCGGCGACGCCGGCGCGGACCTGGTGGCCGCCGCGGACGTGGAGCTGCCGCCAGGCGGGCGCGCGTTGGTGCCCACCGGCGTGGCGGTGGCGCTGCCGGAGGGGTACGTCGGGCTGGTCCACCCCCGGTCGGGGCTGGCCGCCAGGCTCGGCGTGACGGTGCTCAACGCGCCCGGTACGGTCGACGCCGGCTACCGGGGTGAGATCCTGGTCAACCTGATCAACCATGATCGGGACACGCCGGCGCGGATCAGCCGGGGCGACCGGATCGCGCAGTTGGTGGTCCAGCGGGTCGCCCGTGCCGAGTTCCGGCCGGTGGCCGAGCTGCCCGGCTCCCGGCGCGGGACCGGTGGGCACGGGTCCACCGGCGGGCACGCCGGGCTGGTTCCGGCTCCGGGCGGCGGGCAGAGCGAAGAGGTGGCAGGGTGAGTGCGAACAGCGGAGGGTGGGCGCAGTGATCTTCTCCCGGAAGCGGGCCGACGAGGCGCGGCACGCGCGTGACAACGGGGTCCTCGACGCCGGGGAGACCCCGGCGGCGCCGGCTCGTGGCCCCTACGACGTCAGCGAGGCGCCCGACGCGCCCCGGCTCGACCTGGGCAGCCTCCAGATCCCGGCGGTGCCGGACGTGGAGGTGCGGGTGCAGGCCGACCCGCAGGGCGTGATCCAGCAGGTGGTGCTGGTGCACGGGCAGAACGCGTTGCAGCTCGGCGTGTTCGCCGCGCCCCGTTCGGAGGGCATCTGGGACGAGGTGCGCGACGAGATCCGCACCTCGCTGCTGAACGACGGCGCCGCCGCCCAGGAGGTCGAGGGGGAGCGCGGCACCGAGCTGCGGGCCCAGGTCCGCACCCCGGACGGCGTGACCGACCTGCGGTTCATCGGCATCGACGGGCCGCGCTGGATGGTGCGGGGCGTCTTCCAGGGCCAGGCGGCCGTCGACCCGGCCGCCGGCGGCCCGCTCGCGGCCTGCCTGGACGGCCTGGTGGTGGACCGCGGCCAGGAGGCCAAGCCGGTCCGCGAGCCGCTGCCGCTGCGGCTGCCGCGCGAGGTGGCCGAGCAGCAGGCCGCCGAGCAGCAGGCGGCCGGTCCGCAGGAGGTCTGAGGCACGCGCCGGGCCCGGTCCCGTCGGCTCCGAGCCGGCGGGACCGGGCCCGCGGCGTGTCCGCCCGGCATGCCGCCGATCCCGCACGCCGGCCGGACCGGCGTACGCTGGCGGGACGGTTCCGCCATCCGCGGGACCCCGGTGCGGAGAGGTGACGCGGAGGTCATGACGACCGACCAGGGCCGGGTGTCGCTGCGGCGGCTGCTGCAACGGTTCACCGCGAGCGAGGCCGAGATCGAGGCGCAGGAGCTGCGCCGGGAGAGCGCCGAATCCGGCGGCACCCCCACCCACCAGTGCAACCGGGGCCAGGTGGTCTCGGTGGCCGGGCGGCTGCGCACCGTGGTCTACACGCCGCGCACCAACCTGCCCACGCTGGAGGCGGACCTCTACGACGGCAACGACGTGGTCACCCTGGTCTGGCTGGGCCGGCGGCACATCGCCGGGATCGAGCCGGGCCGGCACCTCACCGCCCACGGCCGGGTGGCCGTGCGGGACGACCGCAAGGTGATCTACAACCCGTACTACGAGCTGGAGCCGCCGAAGTGACGACCGGACAGCAGCACACCCCGTCGGGCCTCGACCCGCAGGACGAGGAGCGGCTGCCCAGCATCGCCGAGCAGATGGCCGACCAGCTCGGCGGCTGGCGCGGCCTGGTCGAGTCGAGCATCCCGGTGGTGGTCTTCGTGATCGCCAACGTGGTGGGCGAGCTGCGCCCGGCGCTGATCGCCTCGATCGCGGTGGCGCTGCTGATCGCCGCGATGCGGCTGGCGCAGCGCAAACCGGTGCGGCACGCGCTGAACGGGTTGTTCGGCATCGGCGTCGGCGCGTTCTTCGCCCTGCGCAGCGGCGACGCGCGCGACTTCTATCTGCCCGGCATCCTCTACGGCATCGGCTACGGCCTGGCGCTGCTGCTCTCCGCCGCGATCCGGCAGCCGCTGGTCGGCTGGATCTGGTCGGTGCTGGTCGCCAAGGGCCGCTCCGAGTGGCGCGACGACCCCAAGCTGGTGCGCACGTTCACCCAGCTCACCGTGCTCTGGGGCGTGGTGTGGCTGGCCAAGGTCGGCGTGCAGGCCGGGCTCTACCTGGCCCACCAGGACACCGCGCTCGGCGTGGCCCGGCTCGCCCTGGGCTACCCGCCGTACGCGCTGCTGCTGCTGATCACGGTG
Source organism: Micromonospora sp. NPDC049240 (assembly GCF_040647835.1). Classification (NCBI taxonomy): domain Bacteria; kingdom Bacillati; phylum Actinomycetota; class Actinomycetes; order Micromonosporales; family Micromonosporaceae; genus Micromonospora; species Micromonospora sp. NPDC049240. The sequence continues at coordinate 295,546 of NZ_JBEZCX010000002.1, read as the reverse complement.
TGGGTGGTGCGCCGGGTCACCCGGGAGGGCACCACCGTCACGCCGCTGCCGGGGGCCTGAGCCCGCTCAGGACCGCTCGCGGTTCCGCTCGGTGCTGTCCGGCCCGAGGATCACGGCGCGCACCGCGTCCTCCACCTCGGCGGTGCACACGAACACCAGCTCGTCGCCGGCCTCGATCGGGTCGTCCGGCGTGGGCACCAGCACCCGCTTGCCGCGCAGGATCGCCACCAGCGCCGCGTCCCGAGGGATCGGCACCGCGTGGATCGGCTGCCCCACGTAGGGCGCGGTCGGCGGCAGGGTGATCTCCACCAGGTTCGCCTCGCCCTGCCGGAACGTCATCAGCCGGACCAGGTCCCCGACGGTCACCGCCTCCTCGACCAGCGCGGCCATCACCCGCGGCTTGCTGACCGCGACGTCCACGCCCCACTGCTCGGTGAACAGCCACTCGTTCTCCGCCCGGTTGACCCGGGCCACCACCCGGGGCACCGCGAACTCGGTCTTGGCCAGCAGCGAGACCACCAGGTTGACCTTGTCGTCGCCGGTGGCCGCGACCACCACGTCGCAGCCGGCCACGTTGGCCTCCTCCAGGCTGGCCAGCTCGCACGCGTCGGCCAGCACCCAGTCGGCGGTCGGCACCCGGTCGGGCCGCAGCATCTTCGGCTGCCGCTCGATCAGCATCACCTGATGACCGTTGTCGATCAGCTCCTGGGCGATCGAGCGGCCCACGTTGCCGGCGCCGGCGATGGCGATCCGCATGACTCAGTGCCCCCCTTCCGGCGGCGCCGCCGCCACCGAGGTGACCGAGGCGACGATGTCGTCGGTCACCAGCATGAAGACCTGGTCGCCCTCCTGCACCACGGTGGAGGCGGTGGGCAGCGTGCCGATCCCGAAGCGGGTCAGGTAGGCGACCCGGGCGCCGGCGGACTCCTCGAGCTGCCGCAACGGCCGGCCGATCCAGTCCTTGTGCACCGGCACCTCGACGATCGACACGGTGCTGGTCAGGTCGCGGAAGATCTCCACGTTCCCCTCGGGGACCAGGTGGCGCAGCATCCGGTCGGCGGTCCACCGGACGGTCGCCACGGTCGGGATGCCGAGGCGCTCGTAGACCTGGGCGCGGCGCTGGTCGTAGATCCGGGCCGCCACCCGGGAGACGCCGAACGTCTCGCGGGCCAGCCGGGCCGAGATGATGTTGGAGTTGTCGCCGCTGGAGACCGCGGCGAACGCGTCGGCCCGCTCGATGCCGGCCTCGCGCAGCACCTCGCCGTCGAAGCCGGCGCCGGTGACCGTGATGCCGGCGAAGTCGGGCCCGAGTCGGCGGAACGCGTCCGCGTCCTGGTCGATCACCGCCACCGAGTGCCCCCGGGACTCCAGGCTGTGCGCCAGGGTCGACCCGACCCGGCCGCAACCCATGATCACGACATGCACGGTGTCCGCTCCTCCCACGGTGCCGCCCGCCGACCCGTCGTCTGCGAGCCTGCCACGTCCCCGCGTCCGGCGGGGCACCGACGGTACCGCGCGGGTGCGCGCGGCGGTGATCAGCCACCCCACCGTCCCGCGCCAAGGGGCCGTACGCTTGTCGGTTGTGGCCAGCCCCACCTCGCTGCTGAAGCGACTCCTCCTCGGTCGACCGTTCCGGTCCGACCGCCTCCAGCACACCCTGCTGCCGAAGCGCATCGCGCTGCCGGTCTTCGCGTCCGACGCGCTCTCGTCCGTGGCGTACGCGCCGGACGAGATCCTGTTGACGCTCTCCATCGCGGGCGCGTCCGCGTTCTTCTTCTCGCCGTGGGTCGCGCTCGCCGTCGTCGTGGTGATGCTCACCGTGGTGGCGAGCTACCGGCAGAACGTGCACGCCTACCCGTCCGGCGGCGGCGACTACGAGGTCGCCACCGTCAACCTCGGTCCGCGGGCCGGCCTCGCGGTGGCCAGCGCGCTGCTCGTCGACTACGTGCTGACGGTCGCCGTGTCGGTCTCCTCCGGGGTGGCGAACCTCGGCTCGGTGGTGCCGTTCGTGGCCACCCACAAGGTGCTCATCGCGGTCAGCGCGGTGGTGCTGCTCACCGCGATCAACCTGCGCGGCCTGCGCGAGTCGGGCACCGCGTTCGCCATCCCCACCTACGGCTTCGTCATCGTCATCGGCGGCATGCTGCTGACCGGTGCGGTGCGGATCTTCGTGCTCGGCGACGACCTGCGCGCGCCGAGCGCCGGCCTGGAGATCCACGCCGAGCACAGCGTCACCGGGTTCGCGCTGATCTTCCTGCTGCTGCGGACGTTCTCCTCCGGCTGCGCGGCGCTCACCGGCGTGGAGGCGATCTCCAACGGCGTACCGGCGTTCAAGTCGCCGAAGTCGAAGAACGCGGCCACCACGCTGCTGCTGCTCGGCGGCATCGCGGTCACCATGCTGGTCGGCATCATCCTGCTGGCCCGCCGGACCGGCCTGCAGTTCGTCGAGAGCCCCAGCCAGATCGTCTCCGGTCCGGACGGGTACGTGCAGAAGACGGTCACCGTGCAGCTCGGCGAGACCGTGTTCGGCGGCGGATCGGTGCTGCTCTACGTGGTCGCCGGGATGACCGCGCTGATCCTGTTCCTGGCCGCGAACACCGCGTTCAACGGCTTCCCGGTGCTCGGCTCGATCCTCGCGCAGGACCGCTACCTGCCCCGCCAACTCCACACCCGGGGCGACCGGCTGGCGTTCTCCAACGGCATCGTGTTCCTCGCCGTCTCCGCGGTGGTGCTGATCGTCGGCTTCCAGGCCGAGGTGACCCGGCTCATCCAGCTCTACATCGTCGGCGTGTTCGTCTCGTTCACGCTCTCCCAGGCCGGCATGATCCGGCACTGGAACCGGCACCTGCGCAACGAGCGCGACCCGGAGGCCCGCCGGCGCATGATCCGGTCCCGGGCCATCAACGCGTTCGGCATGGCCATGACCGGCGTGGTGCTGGTCATCGTGCTGGTCACCAAGTTCCTGCTCGGCGCGTGGATCGCGATCGTCGCGATGGCCGTGATGTACGTGGTCATGCTGGGCATCCGCCGGCACTACGACCGGGTCGCCGCCGAGCTGGAGCCGACCGAGCAGCGGGCCGTGCTGCCCGCCCGCAACCACGCCATCGTGCTGGTCAGCAAGCTGCACCAGCCCACGCTGCGGGCCGTCGCGTACGCCCGGGCCACCCGGCCGGACACGCTCACCGCGGTGACCGTCAACGTGGACGAGAAGGACACCCGGGACCTCCAGGCCGACTGGGAACGGCGGGAGCTTCCGGTGCCGCTGACCGTGATCGACTCCCCGTACCGGGAGATCACCCGGCCGATCCTCAACTTCGTCGCCTCGGTCCGCCGGGAGTCGCCGCGCGACGTGGTCACCGTCTTCATCCCGGAGTACGTGGTGGGCCGCTGGTGGGAGAACCTCCTGCACAACCAGAGCGCGCTACGGCTCAAGGGCCGGCTGCTGTTCGAACCGGGCGTGATGGTGACCAGCGTGCCCTGGCAGCTCGCGTCCACCGCCAGCAAGAACCTGGACCGCCTGGACGCCACGCTCAGCCGCGGACCGGCGCGCGGTCCCCGGGTCGCGCCGCGCAGCACCCTGCCGCCGCCGGTCGACGCCACGCCCTCCGGCGAGCAGGGGGAGCGTTCGTGAGCGCGGGGAGTGAGCCGGCCCGGCGAGCCCCGCAGTCGGGAACGAAGGGTGGCGCCGTGAGCGCGCCGGAACGTCCCGGGCTGGTGGAGGCCGAGCGGGTCGAGCTGACCGTCGACGCGGTCGCCCCCGGCGGGCACTGCGTGGCCCGGGTCGGCGGCCAGGTGGTCTTCGTCCGGCACGCGCTGCCCGGCGAGCGGGTGGTGGCCGAGGTGACCGAGCTGCACCGGGGCTTCGCCCGCGCCGACGCGGTGCAGATCCTCGACGCCTCGCCGGACCGGGTCACCCCGCCCTGCCCGTACGCCCGGCCGGGTGGATGCGGCGGCTGCGACCTCCAGCACGTCGCCCCGGCCGCCCAGCTCGACTGGAAGCTCGCCGTGGTGCGCGAGCAGCTCACCCGGCTGGGCCGGCTCACCGACGCGCAGGTGGACGCGCTCGGCGTCCGGGTCGAGGCGCTGCCCGGCGGGCCGCTGGGCTGGCGCTCCCGGGTCCGCTACGCGGTGGACGCCGCCGACCGGGCCGGGCTGCTCAAGCACCGCTCGCACGAGGTGGTGCCGATCGACCGCTGCCTGATCGCCCATCCGGCGATCCGGGAGCTGCCGGTGCTGCCGCCCACCGGGGCGCGCTGGCCGGACGCCGACGCGGTGGAGGCGGTCGCCAGCAGCGGCGGGGACGTCGCCGTGGTCGCGTACGCCGACGGGGTCGCCACCGCGGTGAGCGGGCCGGAGCGGGTCCGGGAGACGGCGGCCGGGCGATCGTTCACGCTGCCCGCGTCCGGCTTCTGGCAGGTGCACCCGGCCGCGGCGGACGCCCTGGTCGGCGCCGTGCTGGACCTGCTCGACCCGCGTCCCGGCGAGACCGCCTGGGACCTGTACGGCGGGGCCGGGCTGTTCGCCGCCGCGCTCGCCGGCCGGGTCGACGGGGCCCGGGTGACAGTCGTCGAGTCCGCCCCGGACGGGGTGGCCGCGGCCCGGACGAACCTGGCCGACCTGGCCGCCGTGGAGGTGGTCGCGGCCCGGGTGGAGACCGCGCTGGCCCGCCGCCGGGTCACCGGCCCGGTCGACCTGGTGGTGCTCGACCCGCCGCGCTCCGGCGCGGGCGCGGCGGTGGTCCACGGCGTGGTGGCCGCCGACCCGCGGGCGGTGGCGTACGTGGCCTGCGACCCGGCGGCCTTCGCCCGGGACGTGCGCACGTTCGCCGAGGCGGGCTGGCGGCTGGCCGCGCTGCGCGGGTTCGACCTGTTCCCGATGACCCAGCACGTCGAGCTGGTCGGCCTGTTCCTGCCCCCGGCACAGTGACTAGCCTGGTCCGATGAAGATCGTCGGGTTGATGTCGGGGACGTCGTACGACGGGGTGGACGTGGCCGCCGGCGAGTTCACGCTCGACGGGGACACGCTGCGGCTACGGCCGCTCGGGCACCGTGAGCTGGCGTACCCGGACGACCTGCGGGCGCAGATCGGGGCGCTGCTGCCGCCGGCGGCCACCACGATCGAGGCGGTCTGCCGGCTCGACAACCGGCTCGGCGACGTGTTCGCCGAGGCGGCTGCCGTCGGCGTCGAGCTGGCCGGTGGCGCCGTCGACGCGGTCGTGTCCCACGGTCAGACCGTCTTCCACTGGGTCGAGGCCGGCCGGGCGCGCGGCACGCTCCAGCTCGGCGCGCCGGCCCGGGTTGCCGCGCGCGTCGGCGTACCGGTGTTGCACGACCTGCGCTCGGCGGACGTGGCGGCCGGCGGGCAGGGCGCGCCGCTGGTCCCGGCGTTCGACGCGCTGCTGCTCGACGCCGCCGCCGGCCCTCGGGCGGCGTTGAATCTCGGGGGGATCGCGAACCTCACCGTGGTCGCCCCCGGGGCACCGGTCCTCGGGTACGACGTGGGCCCGGCCAACGCGCTGCTGGACGCCGCCGCCCGGCGCCTCCTGGGCCGCTCCTGCGACGTCGACGGGGCGCGCGCCGCCGCCGGCCGGGTGCACGGCGCACTGCTGGATCGGCTGCTCGCCGAGCCGTACTATGCCGCGCCGCCGCCCAAGTCGACGGGCAAGGAGCTGTTCCACGGCGGCTACCTGGACGCCGCGCTGGCCGCGCTCGGCGAGCCGGTGGCCGCCGACGACGTGCTGGCCACGCTCACCGAGCTGACCGCCCGCACGGTCGCCGACGCGTGCGACCGGCACCGCGTCACCGAGGTGGTGGCCGCCGGTGGGGGAGTGCGTAATCCCACACTCCGGGCCCGGCTGGCCGCGCTCGGCGCCGGCCGCTGGCGGCTGCGGACCACCGACGAGCTGGGCGTCCCGGCGCAGGCCAAGGAGGCGTACGCGTTCGCGCTGCTGGGCTGGCTGAGCTGGCACGGGCTGCCCGGCGCGGTGCCGTCGGTGACCGGCGCGTCCCGGGCCGCGGTGCTCGGCTCCTGGACCCCGGCCGGCCCTCCGTTCGGGGCGCCGACCCCGACGCCACCACGTCGGCTGACGGTGGCGTCCTGAGCCACGGCTCGGCTGCGGACTGTGCCACGACCGATAGACTCTCCGGTCATGAGTGTTGAAGAGGGCACGGCCAACCACGGTCGGCTGCTGGGCGCCGTCCGTGGCCCGCAGGACGTGAAGCGGATGACCGCCGAGCAGCTGGACATCCTCGGTGCCGAGATCCGTGACTTTCTGATCGCCAAGGTCTCCCGCACCGGTGGGCACATCGGCCCCAACCTCGGCGTCGTCGAGCTGACGCTGGCCATGCACCGGGTGTTCGACTCCCCGCGCGACCGGCTCCTGTTCGACACCGGCCACCAGGCCTACGTGCACAAGATCCTCACCGGTCGGCAGGAGGGCTTCGACAAGCTCCGCCAGCGCGGTGGCCTCTCCGGCTACCCCAGCCAGGCGGAGAGCGAGCACGACCTGATCGAGAACTCGCACGCCTCCACCGCCCTGTCGTACGCCGACGGCCTGGCCAAGGCGTACGCGCTGCGCGGCGAGAAGCGCTCCGTGGTGGCCGTGGTCGGCGACGGCGCGCTCACCGGCGGCATGTGCTGGGAGGCGCTCAACAACATCGCCACCGCCGGCAACCCGCTGATCATCGTGGTCAACGACAACGGCCGGTCCTACTCGCCGACCATCGGCGGCCTCGCCGACCACCTGTCGTCGCTGCGGCTCAACCCCGGCTACGAGAAGGTGCTCGACACCGTCAAGGATGCGCTGGGCAACACGCCGTTCGTCGGCAAGCCGATGTACGAGGTGCTGCACGCGGTCAAGAAGGGCATCAAGGACGCGGTCGCCCCGCAGGCCATGTTCGAGGACCTCGGGATCAAGTACGTCGGCCCGGTCGACGGCCACGACGTGCCGGCGGTCGAGGCGGCGCTGCGCGCGGCGAAGAACTTCGGCGGCCCGGTGATCGTGCACGCGGTCACCCGCAAGGGTTACGGCTACCGTCCCGCCGAGGACGACGAGGCCGACTGCCTGCACGGCCCGGGTGGCGCCTTCGACGTGGAGACCGGCCAACTCGTCGCCGCGCCGTCGGTGAAGTGGACCCACGTGTTCGCCAACGAGCTGGTGGCGATCGCCGACGAGCGCCCCGACGTGGTCGGCATCACCGCCGCCATGGCGGAGCCCACCGGCATCGCCGCGCTGGCCCGCAAGTACCCGAAGCGGGTCTACGACGTCGGCATCGCCGAGCAGCACGCCGCCACGTCCGCCGCCGGCCTGGCCATGGGCGGCCTGCACCCGGTGGTCGCGGTCTACGCCACGTTCCTCAACCGGGCGTTCGACCAGGTCCTGCTGGACGTGGCGATGCACAAGCTGCCGGTCACGTTCGTGCTGGACCGGGCCGGCATCACCGGCCCGGACGGGCCCAGCCACTACGGCATCTGGGACATGTCGGTCTTCGGCGTGGTGCCCGGCCTGCGGATCGCCGCGCCCCGCGACTCCGCGACGCTGCGCGAGGAACTGCGCGAGGCGATCGCCGTCGACGACGGCCCGACCATCCTGCGCTTCCCGACCGGCACCGTCGCCGCCGACCTGCCGGCCGTGCGCCGGGTCGGCCCGGTCGACGTGCTGACCGAGTCGGCGCGTACCGACGTGCTGCTGGTCGCGGTCGGCTCGTTCGCCGGCCTCGGCATGGAGGTCGCGTCCCGGGTCGCCGAGCAGGGCTACGGCGTCACCGTGGTCGACCCGCGCTGGGTCCGACCGGTCCCGGCCGAGCTGGTCGAGCTGGCCGCCGGGCACCGGCTCGTGGTCACCGTCGAGGACGGCGTCCGGGTCGGCGGCGTCGGCTCCGCGCTGGCCCAGGCGATGCGCGACGCCGACGTCCGCGTGCCGGTCCGCGACCTCGGCGTACCCGCCGACTGGCACCCGCACGGCACCCGCGCGCAGATCCTCGCCGACCTGGGGCTGACCGCCCAGGACGTGGCGCGCGACGTCACCGGCTGGATCTCCGGCCTGGACGCCGCCCCGGTCGACCCGGCCACCGACGGGGCCACCGCGCAGAACTGATCCCGGTCACGTGTCCGGGCGGTCCCGCTGTCGCGGGGCCGCCCGGACGCTGTTCCGGGGACCGCCGCCACGTCGGCGGTGTGGAGCGGACGCAGGAGGGATGGTCGGAGAGATCTTGGAAGCAAAGTGCCCCTCCGGGGGCCATTTCCTTCCAAGATCTCAGGCGGCGTCGAGGACGGGGGTCAGCGGGGGGAGGAGAGGGAGCGGTACCAGGTCTTCTCGGTGCCGGCCAGGCTGAACGTCTGCTTGGCGTCGGTCTGCTCGACCACCACCAGGCCCGGACGGTCGACCAGGCGGGTGGTGCCGGGCGGCGCGGCGAACGAGGCGTCCCGGGTGCGCCAGGTGAGCACCGCGAGCGGCTGGCCCGGCACCGGCAGGGGGTACGCCTGGAGCGTGGTGGACCGGTCGGCCGGGGAGACGACGGGCGCACCGCCGCCGGACGGGCGGTAGAGCACGGCGGTCATCGTCCCGGTGGGACTGTCCCAACTCAACTGCTCCAGGTCGCCCGGCTCCCCGTCGCCGAGCGCCACCTCGCCCAGCGAGCGCGTGGCGATCTTCGCCATCGGCCAGGACTCGGGCACGGAACGGGGCGCCTCCCGGTCACCGAGACGGCGCGGGACGCTGCCGAACGGGCCCCGTCCGCCGGTCAGCGCGCAGGTGTCCAGGCCGGTCAGGGCGCGTTTGCCGGCACCGGTCTCGTCGCGCACCAGCGGGTAGCGGGGCGCTTCGGTGGCCGTACCCAGGTCGAGGACGCGGTCCGCGGCCCGGCCGCGCGGCAGCGACGGCGTGGGCCGCAGCGTCGCGGTCAGCGCGACGGCCCGGCAGGCCGGCACCGCGACCGGCTCGGTGATGCCGTCGGCGCCGGGCACCGTGCGGCCGTCCGGGCCGAGCAGGCGTTCGACGCGGGCGGAGGTGAGGTAGCGGCGCCCGGTGGGTTGCCGGACCGGCAGCACGTCGGCGTAGACCAGGTAGCCGGCCTCGGTGTACTCGGTGGCGTGCGACACCCGCCACCGCTGCCCGTCCCGGTCCAGTTGCAGCAGCCAGGAGGCGGCCTCGCCGGGCACGTCGGCGGCGACCAGTGCCAGCGGCGCGCCGGCCACCTCGCCGGAGAAGAGGATGCCGGAGGAGGGCAGGTGGACCCGGTCGTCGACCGGTGAGCGCCAGTCACGCACCGCAGCGGTGATCGCGGCGGTGGCGGCGGCGTCACCGGCGAGGCTGCCGCGCGGCGGCCAGACCGCGAGCGAGCCGTCCAGGCTGTCGTAGCCGACCCGCAGGGTTGTCGGCTGCCGCTCGGTCACCGGCCCGCAACCGGCTGTGGCCAGCGCCAACGCTGCCAGCGCGGCGCCCGTCACCGCGTTTCGGCGGGCTGAAACCACACTGATCCCCTCGGCGGTCGTCGGTCGGAAGCCCACATGGTACGAGACGTGCGGTCACCGGGCGGAGCCCGGCTCACCCGTTCGTCGCGGAACGTGACGTGCGATTCGTGGCTCAATATCCGGCTCCGGTAGACTCCGCCGACTGTGACGCCTGCCGAGACCCGCGGCGCCTCGACGCCGGCCGCCGCCGCCCCGACGGGCTCCCGATCCGTCACCCTCGACCCCCCACCGCCGGTCACCCGGACCGAACCGCCGGCCGCATCCACCACCGAGGAGGCCGCGCCGGCCGCCCGACGCCGGTGGCGGTGGACGCGCCGCCGCATCGACCTGGTGGTGTACGCCGCCTTCCTGCTCGCCGCGATCTGGGTGACCAGCGGCATCTGGGCCGACCCGGCCGGCCGGGTGGCCGCGCTCTACAGCAGCGACCCCGCCCAGGTGCAGTTCTTCCTGGCCCACTCGGTGCGGGTGGTGCTGCACGGCGAGTTCCCGTTCTTCACCGACCAGTTCAACTACCCCGACGGGGTCAACCTGATGGCGAACACCGCCATCCTGGCGCTCGGCATCCCGATGGTGCCGGTGACGCTCCTGTTCGGACCGGCGGTCTCCTTCGTCGCGCTGGTCACACTCGGCCTGTGCGGCACCGCCGCCGCCTGGTACCGGGTGCTCTCCCGGCACCTGGTCCGGCACCGGCCGGCCGCCGCGGTCGGCGCGTGGCTCTGCGGGTTCTCGCCGGCGATGCTGTCGCACGCCAACTGGCACCCGAACATCATCAGCCAGTTCCTGCTGCCGTTCATCGTCTGGCGGGTGCTGGTGCTGACCCGGTCGGTCCGGCCGGTCCGCGACGGCGCGCTGCTCGCCCTGCTGGTCGTCGTGCAGGCGTTCATCAACGAGGAGATCCTGCTCTTCACCGCGCTGGCGCTCGGGGTGTTCCTGATCGCCGTGCTGGTGCAGCAGCGGGACCGGTGGGCCACCGCGTGGCGACCGCTCGGCACCGGCCTGGCGGTCTGCGCGGTGCTGGCCGGCGCGCTGCTGGCGTACCCGCTCTGGGTGCAGTTCGCCGGCCCGATGGCGTACCACGGGCTCAGCGACGCGGTCCGCGACTACGGCAACGACATCGCCGCGTTCGTCGCCCCCGGCTCGCCCACGTTCGGCGGCAACGAGCGGGCCAACGTCAACCTGGCCCCGAACTACTCGGAGGAGAACGCGTTCTTCGGCTGGAGCCTGTCGCTGCTGGCCGTCGGCATCGTCGTCTGGCTGCGCCGGGACGTGATGGTCCGGGCGCTGGCCGCGACCGGGCTGTTCTTCGCGGTGCTCTCGCTCGGTGAGCGGATCTCCTGGTGGGACCGGGAACTGGTGACCGGCCCGTGGGAGCTGCTGGTGCGGCTGCCGCTGCTGGACGCCGTGGTGCCGACCCGGTTCGGCCTGATCACCAGCGTGACGGTGGCGGTCCTGCTGGCGTACGCGGTGCGCAGCGCCTGGGTGCTGCGCGGCGTTCAGCGGCGGACCGCGCGGACGCTGACCGCCGCCGGCCTGGTCTTCGCGCTGCTGCCGATCGCGCCGATGCCGCTGCGCGTCACCACCCGACCGCCGGTGCCGGAGTTCATCACCGCCGACCGGTGGCGGCAGTACGTCGGGCCGGACCAGACGCTGGTCTCCGTGCCGGTGCCGGCGATGGGTAACACCGACCCGATGCGCTGGGCGGCCAGCACCGACCTGGCGTTCAAGATCCCCGGCGGCTACTTCCTCGCGCCGCGCAACGGCGTCACCGGCGACCCGGGCCGCTTCGGCGGCCGGCGTAGCGGCATCGGCGAGCTGCTCGCCGACGTGGCGTCCACCGGGCGTACGCCGAAACTCGACGACCGGCAGCGCCGTCGCTTCCTGGACGAACTGCGGCACTGGCACGCGGCGGTGGTGGTGCTGCCGCTGGACGAGCAGAACGCCGAGCCGCTGCGGCGCACCGTGGAGCAACTGGTCGGGCCGGCCCGGCAGGAGCTGGACGTGTGGGTGTGGGACGTCCGGACACTGACCGACCGGTCCGCCTGAGCCCGGCGGCCCGCCCCGGGCCCGCGCCCCGGCGGTGGTGGCGGCCCCGGCCGGTCGACGCGCTCGTGGTGGCCGGCTACCTCGCCCTGGCCGTGCTGCTCACCGCCGACCAGTGGCGCCGCCCGGATCGGCTGTTCCACCAGGCCGGCGACCAGATGCTGTTCGAATGGATGCTGGCCCGGGCCGCCCGCGCGGTGACCGACGGCGAGAACCCGCTGCACAGCGCCGCGCTCAACGCCCCGCACGGGGTGAACCTGATGGCCAACACCTCGGTGCTCGGGCTGGGCGTGCCGCTCACCCCGGTCACCGTGGCGTTCGGCAGCCAGGCCGCGTTCCTGGTCGCGGTGGCGCTCAGCCTCGCCGGCACCGCCACCGCCTGGTACGCGCTGCTCGCCCGCCGGCTGGTCCGCTCCCGGGCCGCCGCCGCGGTCGGCGGGCTGGTCTGCGGGTTCGCCCCGGGCATGGTGGCGCAGGCCGGGGCGCACCTGCACATGGCCGCCCAGTTCCTGGTCCCGGTGATCCTCGCGCTGGTGTTCCGGCCGGCCACCGACCGGATCCGGCGCGACGGCGTGCTGCTCGGGCTCGCGGTCGCGTACCAGGTCTTCCTCGGCGAGGAGGTGCTGGTCTTCCTGGCGCTGGCCGCCGGCGTGCTGGCCGGGGCGTACGCGCTGGCCGACCGGGACACCGCACGCCGGCTGGCGCCCGTGGTGGCGCGCCGGCTGGGCCTCGGCGCGCTGGTCGCCGGCGTGCTGCTGGCGTACCCGCTGTGGGTCCAGTTCCTCGGCCCCGGCCACTACACCGGGATGCCGTTCCACACCCGCGGCTACCGGTTGGACCTGGTCTCGTTCACCGCCACCGCCCGGCAGACCGTGGGCGGGGACGGCCACCGGGCCGGGCTGCTGTCGCCGAATCCGACCGAACAGAACTCGTTCTTCGGCCCGTTCCTGCCGGCGCTGGCGCTGCTGGTGGCGGTGCGGCTGTGGCGGCGACCGCTGGTGCGCGCGCTCGCCGCGTGCGGCCTGCTGTTCGCGCTGCTGTCGCTCGGCACCACGGTGATCGTGGGGCGGCACGACACCGGGCTGCCCGGCCCGTACCGGCTGGTCGCCGGCGTGCCGCTGCTGGACCTGGTGGTACCGGCGCGGTTCGCGCTGGTCTGCGTACCGGTGCTGGGGGTGCTGCTGGCGCTGGCGGTGGACCGGGCCCCGGGCGGCACCGCGCGCGGGCGGGCGCTGTGGGCCGGCGCGGTCGCCGTCGCGCTGCTGCCACTCGTCCCGACCCCGATCCGCACCGTGCCGGTCCCGCCGGTGCCGGCCGTGGTGACCGGCGGCGGCTGGCGGGCGTACGTTCCGCCGGGCCGGACGCTGGTGCCGGTGCCACCGGTCACCGGCGCGGCGGTCAGCCCGGCCATGTTCTGGTCGGCGCGCGCCGGGCTGGCCTTCGACGCGCCGGGCGGCTACTTCATCGGGCCGCGCTCAGCCGCCGACCCGACCGCCCGGTGGGGCGCGCCGGACCGTCCCACGTCGTTGCTGCTGCGCCGGGCCGCCGAGACCGGCCAGGTGCCGCCGGTGGGCGAGGCGGAACGCCGGCAGGCGGTCGAGGACCTGCGGCACTGGCGGGCAGCGGCGCTGGTGCAGGCCGACTCGTCGCCCGGCGACCCGGTACGGGTCACCGTGGACGCCCTGGTCGGGCCCGGGCGGGACGTCCCCGGCGGGCACCTGTGGGACGTCCGCCCCCTGCTCGGCGGCTGACCCTTACACGCGGTCGCGCACGTCCCAGAGCCAGACGTCGTCGATCCGCTGCGGGGGGCCGAGCAGCGCGGTCATCAGGTCACGCAGCACCGCCTCGCGCGGCCCGGCGCCGAGCACCACCACCGACGCCCGCCAGAAGCGCAGGTCCTCGACGGCCTGCCGGCGGTTCTCCGCGGTGATCTCGGGCAGCGCGTTGCGGTCCATGGTGGCGTAGATCAGCGTGCTGGTCGGGCGGTTCGGGGCGCCGAACACGCCTTCGCCCAGCTCGTTCGGGCCGATGAAGTATCCCCCCGGGATGGGGAACTCCTGCCCGGTCAGCGCGCTCCAGCGCAGTGTCGGCAGCCCGTGCACGTTGCTCGGGATCGGCACCGGCACCAGCGTCCGGCCGGCCGGCACGAACGGTCGCCAGCCACCGGCGGTGATGAAGTGCGGCGGCGGGTCCATCCGCTGCGCCGGCAGGGGGCGCGGGACCAGCGGCAGCAGGGCGGCCACGATCGCGGCGTACCCGACCAGGCGCAGCGCCCGCCGCCGGCCGGACGCGGCCCGGCCCGCGTCGTCGGTCCGCCCGTCGTCGGTCCGCCCGTCGTCGGTCGGCTCGTTGTCGTGGTCGCCGGCGCGGGGTGCGGGCACCGGGGCGGTCCCGGGCCGGCCGGCCCGGGACAACGCGTCCCAGGCCAGCGCGAGCAGCACGCCCACGGCGGCCACCACCACCAGGCTCAACCGGGTCGGCATCATCATCTCGACGAGCGGCAGGTCGTCCGGCACGTACGCCCACGGGCCGGCCACACTCGTCTCCACGCCGTCGAACCGCACCACGGGCCCGATCGAGGCGATCGTGAAGAGCGCCACCAGCACGGCCAGGATCCGGGCCGGCACCGACCGGCGGACCAGCAGCCCCAGCGCGGCCAGCGCGACCAGCACCAGCGGCCAGCCGAACCAGGTGTTCTGCTCGGTCAGGCCGATGGTCTTCTCCACCGCCTCGTCCCCGGCCGCGGTGTCCCGGGCGAACGTGACGAAGGCCATCAGGTCCTCGCCCCAGTTGTGGAAGACGCCGCCCTGCAACCCTCGGTAGGACTGCGGGCCGTTGAACTGGAACCAGATCGGGTACGCGGTGAGCAGCAGCGCCACCCCGCCGCCGACGGAGATCGCGGCCAGGAAGGACCCGGCCCGCGCCCGCGTCTCGCGCGGCCGTTGCACCGCGTACGCCAGCACGACGACCAGGCAGGCCAGCGCCGTGAGCAGCAGCATCTCCTCGTTGATGAAGATCTGGTACGCCACCAGCAGTCCGAGCGCCACCCCGTTACGTCGCCAGCGGCCCGGCTCGCCGAGCCGGAGCACCCGGGCCACGATCAGCGGGAGCAGGAAGTTCGACACGAAGTTCGGCTGCCCGTTGGCGTGGTGCACGATGCCCGGGGCGAACCCGAGGAACGCGCCGCCGACGAACGCCGCGCCGCGGGAGCGGACCAGGTGCCGCGACAGCGTCCAGTACGACGTCGCGGCGGTCGCCGACAACGCCGCGCCCAGGTAGAGCGCGTACATCACCTGTGGACCGAGCAGCATGGTCAGCGGCGCGAGCGGCAGCGTCACCCCGAGCAGCGAGGTGTTCGCCATCATGTTCACCCCGTCCGGCGCGTTCTGCCGGGCGGTGAACAGCGGGTTCTCCAGGTGCCGCACCGAGTACGCGCCGTGCGCGAACAGCCACTCGAACCAGCTGTGGTCGGTCGGCAGGTGCGAGGACACCCGGTGCTGCACGTCGCCCCAGTAGTTGAGGCAGACGAGAACGCCGAGCAACGCATAGGCTCCGAGGGCCAGCAGGTCGGCGCGAGCCGGCCGGCGACGGGGCCGTCGCGGCGGATCCGCCGTGACGGCGTCCACCTCGACGGATGAGGAGTTCAGCGAGGGGTCCACCACCGGCACGGCCACGACGGGCCATCGTACAGGCGGTCCGGCGTCGGTCCGGTCACGGTCGGGCGGCGGTCCGGCGGCGCGGAAAGGGGTGGTCGTGACCGTCATCGATCTGGGTGACCTGCGCGGCGACGACGCGGCGCCCGACGCCGCGCCCCGCCCGCCGCGTGCGGTCGGCCGCCCGTTCCGCGTCGTGGTGGCGCTGCTGGTGGCGCTGGTCACGCTCGCCGCCGCCGCGCCTCCGGCGCGGTCCGGCCCGGTCACGATCCCCGGCGGCACCGGGGCCTCCGCGTTCCTCTCCGACAACCGGGTGTACGTGGTGCGACGCGCCGCGTCGGAACCGGGCTGGGACCTCGTCGCGTACCGGGTGGGGCGGGAGCGGTGGCGGGCCCGGGTGGACGGTGTCGACGACGTGGTCGCGGTGTGGGAGCAGGGCGGGCGGGTGCTTGCCGTCGGACCGGCCGGAAACGGCGGCCGCTGGGAGACGACGGTGTTCGACGCGGGCACCGGCGCGCCGCGCTGGCGGCAGGACGGCGTGGTGTTCCCGGCCGGCGACGCGCTGCTGCTGCGCCCGTCCGGCGGGCCGGGCCCCCAGTCGGTCCGCCGGTTGGCGGTGGCCGACGGGCGCACGCTCTGGACCGTGCCCACCACCGGTCGGGACGTGCAGTTCAGCTACGGCCGGTCCGGGGTGGACCGGATCCTGCTGCTGCCGGCCGCCGGCGAGACGGTGGTGCTGGACGCGGCGACCGGCACCCGGCTGGCCGCCCGCGACCTGCATCCGGGGGAGGTGCCCGGCGCGCGCGCCATGCAGGGCGCGGGCCGGCTGTTCCTGGAGACCCGGTTGGCCGGCGACGTCGTCACTGCCTTCGAGATGGACACGCTCCGGCCACGCTGGACCGCCGAGCTGCCACTTGTCGATTACCTGGAACCGTGCGGGTCACTGCTCTGCGCCAGCCGGCAGACCGGCGGGATGTGGGCGCTGGACCCGGCCACCGGCGCGGTGCGCTGGGCCAGCGACCTGTGGTCGAGCGTGCTCCGGGCCGAGGGCGGACGCCTGCTGGTCGCCGCCGGCCGGGAGGGCGGCGAGGGCCTGTCGGTGCTGGCGGAGTCGGACGGCCGGCTGATCGCCGAGGTCGGCGACTGGGACGTGCTCCCGCAGGGCGAGAGCGGTGACCGGCTGTTCCTGAGCCGGCCGCTGGGCGGCGACCGGAGGCTCCTCGCCGAGCCGGACCTGTCCGGCGGCCCACCCGTGGTGCGGGACGTCCTGACCGGCACCGACTGCACCGCCGGCCGGACGCTGCTGGTCTGCCGGGAGCGGGGCGGCGACTTCACCGTGCGGCGGCTGCCGTGAGCCCGGTCATCGAGCTGGGCGAGCTGCGCCGTCCCGAGGACGGCGACGAGCCGCTCCCCGCGCCGCCGCGGCGACCGCCGGGCCGGGCCGCCCGCGCGGTGGCGCTCGGGTGCCTGCTGCTCACGCTGGCCGGCGCGGCGGCGCCGGCCCGGCCGCCGGCGCCGGTCCGGGTGCCCGCCGCGCCGGATGCCCTCTTCGTGGTGCTGGCGGGCCGGCTGATGGTGGCGGACGGTCCGAGCGCGCTCCACCAGGGCGGTCGGGTGGTCACCGGCTACCGGCTCACCGCGGGCGCGCCGGCGTGGCGGTTCGCGCTGCCCACCGGGGACCACGTGCTGGGGCTGACCGGCGCGGCCGGCGGCCTGCTGGTGTCGAGCAGCCCGACCGGGGTCGGGGACGCGCGCGCCACGCTGCTCGACCCGGCGACCGGCGCGGTGCGCTGGCAGCAGGTCGGCTACCCGGTCCCGACCGCGTCCGGCGGGGTGCTGTTCGAGAACCCCCGGCCGGGCGGAACGGGCCGGGTGCTCGCCGTCGACCCAGCCTCCGGCGCGACGCGCTGGTCGCTGGCGGTGCCCCCGCAGGGAGTGGCGTACCGGCGGGACGACCGGGGAGTGACGCAGCTCCTGCTGATCGAGCCGGACGGCCGGGTCGCCGTGCACGACGCGGACTCGGGCGCCCGGGTGCGCGCCGGCCGGGTGTCGTCCGCGCCGGACGGTGTCGCCTACCGGTTCGCGCAGGTCGTCGCCGGTCTGCTGCTGGTCGAGGGCGTCTCCGGTGAGATCACCGCGTACGGGGTGGACCGGCTGGACCGGCGCTGGAGCGTGCCGGTGGACCCGCGCGCCGGGTCGTGGTTCACCGACTGCGCCGGCATGGTCTGCCTCCGCGACCAGGTCGGCGACGCGCAGGCGCTCGACCCCGCCACCGGCCGCCCGGCCTGGACGGACGAGCGGTGGGCGGGGTTCGGGCCGGTCGGCGACCGGCTGATCGCCGCCGCGGCGGGGGACGGGCCGGAACTGGAGTTGTCGGTGCTGGAACCGGCGACCGGCCGGGTGCTCGGGCGGCTGGGCCGCTGGCGGGTCAGCGGGCGGGACGACGGGTCCGGCCGGTTGCTCAGGCTGCTCGGGCTCCGGCACCTCGCCGGGGACCGGACGCTCGTCGGTGACCTGGACGTGGCGGCCGGCGAGGCGCGACCGCGGGCGGTCCTGCCCGGCTCCTGGGCCGAGTGCGCGGACGCCGAGGCGGTGTTGGTGTGCCTGCGCCCGGCCGGCGGGCTGGCGGTGTGGCCGGCGCGGCGGTGATCACCAGTTGGCCTGGGCGGGCGGCGCCGGCAGCGGCACCGTCTCCGGCCGCAGCACGTACGCGATCCCACCGCTGCCCGCCTGCCAGGCCGCCTCGAACGGCGCGCGCGGCACGGTCCGGCGGACCCGTTCGTCGTCCGGCGCGTACGGGTCGTTGAGCACCGGGTCGCCGTCGGTGGTGAAGCCGGCCAGCACGATCAGGTGGCCCCGGGTGTCGTAGTCCAGCCCGGGAACCTGCCCACGGGTGAACGCCGCCGAGACGACGAGCGGGATGCCGGCGGCCACGAACCGTTCCGCCTCCGCCAGCGAGCGCAGCCGGGTGACGAACGCGTCCACCCCGTGCGTCGCCGCGTACGCGGTGTTGAACGGCCAGTTCCCGGCCCCGGCGTACGCGTGGTCGTAGCAGTGCCGCGCGGCGTGCACCACCACCGGGCGGGGGCCGGGCGGGTCGACCCAGGCGTACCGGTCCGGGGTGGGGCCGGCGCCCCAGAAGTCCAGCACCATCGACACGCAGGTGGGGCTGCACCAGGAGTCGCCGCCGCCACCCCAGCGGGTCTCCCCGCCGGCGTGCAGCCGCTGCGCGTAACGCGGCACGTCCAGCACCCGCCCCCACGCCCGGCCCGCTGCCCCGGCGTCGTCGTGCGCGTCCCCGCCGGCCGGGCCGCTGTCAACCTGCTCGGGCGACGGGGACGCCGGGACCTGGCTGCCGGCGCTGGCGACCACGCCGACCGTGCGCAGCACCGGGCCGGCCGGCGCGTCGGGCCGGCGCAGCAGCGTCACCCGGACCTGCCAGCCGGTCACCCGTGCCCCGGTCACCCGGAGCGTGTCCGCGTCCACCCGGGCCCGGTCGTCGGACTGGCCGGGCACCGAGGCGCGGCGTACCGTGCCGTCGTCGGCCGCCCAGTGGCCCAGCTCGTACCAGCCGGTGGTGGCCGCGTCGCCGGCCCAGCCGCGTACCTCCACCCGGAGCCAGCAGCCGGGCGGCGTGTCGGCGGTCCAGGACGGCACCAGCTCGGCGGCGGCGAAGCCGACCTCCGTCACCGGCGAGGTCCAGGTGCCGGCGGCGGCCCCGGGAACCGGATCGGGGCGCGCCGGCCGGTGGGCCGCCGCGTCGGGCGTGGACCCGTTCGCGTCGGGCGTGGGGCCGTTCGCGTCGGGCGTGGGGCCGTCCGCGTCGAGCGTCAGCCCGGCCGGGCCGGCGGAGAGTCCGGCGGCGCGACCCAGGTCCCGGTCCGCCGGGAAGCGGAAACGGCGGTACGCGACGTTCCGGCCGGGGGCGGCGGCGGTCATCGGCGGCTCCGCTCGGCTCGGCCCGGCCGGCAGCCGGGGCGGTGGGCGATCGTTGCCGGCGAGCATCGCGTACCCGAAGGTTTTCTGCAACGGCGGGCCGTGCCGTCCGGTTGGCGCCGCGCACTAGGTTGTGGGAGGTCACGAGGGCGGGAGGCCGGAATGCGGGTACTGGTGGTCGAGGACGAGCGCAACCTCGCCGACGCGATCGCGCGCGGGCTGCGCAAGCGCGGCATGGCGGTGGATGTCGCCTACGACGGCGACGCCGGGCACGAGGCGGCGTTCGTCACCCGCTACGACGTGGTGGTCCTGGACCGGGACCTGCCCGGCGTGCACGGCGACCGGATCTGCGCCGACCTGGCCGCCTCCGGCACGCTGACCCGGGTGCTCATGCTGACCGCGAGCGGGACCGTCGCCGACCGGGTCGAGGGGTTGCAGCTCGGCGCCGACGACTACCTGGCCAAGCCGTTCGCCTTCGACGAGCTGGTGGCCCGGGTGCAGGCGTTGGGCCGGCGGGCCACCCCGGCCGCGCCGCCGGTGCTGGCGGTGGCCGACCTGGAACTCGACCCGGCCCGGCGGGTGGTGACCCGGGGCGGCGTGCCGCTCGACCTGACCAACAAGGAGTTCGGCGTGCTCGCCGAGCTGCTCCGGGCCCGCGGCGTGGTGGTGTCCAGCGAGGAACTGCTGGAACGGGTCTGGGACGCCAACACCGACCCGTTCACCACCATCGTCCGGGTCACCGTGATGACGCTGCGCAAGAAACTCGGCGACCCCCCGCTGATCGACACCGTGGTCGGCGCGGGCTACCGGATCGAGCGCGCCAAGTGACCTCCGCGCGGGTACGGCCGACGCTGCGGCTGCGGCTGACGCTGCTCAACGGCGTGCTCCTGGTCGGCGCCGGCGCGATCCTGGTGCTGCTGGCCTGGCTGCTGGTCCGGGACGCGCTGCGCCCCACCGACGAGCTGCTGCCCGGCACCACCGTGGTGCTCACCGACGGCCGCACCCTCGACGCCGGGCAGTGGCAGCGGCAACTGGTCGACGCCGCGTCCCGGGAGCTGCTGTTCAAGGGCCTGCTGGCGCTGCTGGCGATCAGCGTCGTCGGGGTGGCCGGGGCGTACCTGGTGGCCGGCCGTGCGTTGCGCCCGCTGCACCAGGTCACCGCCACCGCCCGCCGGCTCGGCGAGACCACGCTCGACGAGCGGATCGGGTGGTCCGGCGCGGACGACGAGGTGGCCGAGCTGGCGGAGACGTTCGACGCGATGCTGGACCGGATCACCGCCGCGTTCGAGGCGCAGAAGCGGTTCGTCGCGAACGCCTCGCACGAGCTGCGGACCCCGCTTGCGGTGATGCGTACCGAGATCGACGTGACGCTCAGCGACGACGACGCGGACCTGGCCGAGTACCGGCGGATGGCCGGCGTGGTGCGGGAGGCGTCCGAGCGGGCCAACGGCCTGGTGGACGCGCTGCTGGTGCTGGCCCGCAGCGAGGCGCAGACCGGCCGGCGGTTGGCCCGCCGCGCCGAGAGCGACCTGGCCGTCGGCACCGCCAACGCGCTCTCCGCGGTGGCCCGCGAGGTGGAGCGGATCGGCCTGCGGGTGCACACCTCGCTGCGCCCCGCGCCGGTGGTCGGGGACCCGGGGCTGCTCGACCGGCTGGCCGGCAACCTGGTGGAGAACGCGGTCCGCTACAACCACCTGCACGGCCGGATGTGGGTGCGCACCGGCACCGACGGGCAGCGGTCCTGGCTGGTGGTGGGGAACACCGGCTTCGAGGTCGCCCCGGCCGAGGTGCCCGGCCTGTTCGAGCCGTTCCGGCGCGGCGGGCAGGAACGCACCGGGGCGCGCGGCTCCGGTCTCGGCCTGTCCATCGTCCGGGCGGTCTGCGACGCGCACGGCGGCACGGTGAAGGCGGTCCCGCAGCCCGGCGGCGGTCTGGAGGTGACCGTCACGCTCCCGTCGGCCGACCCGCCGGCGGCCACCTGACCGCCGATCCGTGACCGCCCGGCCGGACATCCGCCCTCACCTGTTCGTGCGGCCGGGCACGCTGTCCCGCCCGCCCGCGACGGTGGTCGGGCGTGGCGGCGCGGTGGTCGGTCAGAAAGCTTGCCGCGCGCTGGACGCCGCCGCGGACGTGGCTCAGGGTGAGCGGTGCGACACGCCTCACCGCCGAATCTACGGAGCTGCCCGTGACCCACCCCTCGGCCCCGCGCCGCCGCGCCCTCGCGGCCCTCGCCGCCGTCGCGCTCACCGCGGCCGGCCTGGCCCCGGCCGCGCCCGCCGGCGCCGCGCCCGACCACACCACCGTGGTCAAGGCCGTCCCGGCCACCACCTCGCCGGACATCATGGACGGCACCGTCGACGCGATCCACGACGCCGGCTCGAAGATCATCGTGGCCGGCTCGTTCAGCACCGTGCAGAACCGCAACTCCGACACCGACATCACCCGCAACTACCTGCTCGCCTTCGACAAGGCCACCGGCACGGTCGACACCGCGTTCGCGCCGTCGGTCGACAACGAGGTGTACGCGGTCGTCGCCGGCCCGACCGCCGGCACGGTCTTCGTCGCCGGCAAGTTCAACACCGTCAACGGGGTGACCCGGCGAAAGGTGGCGCTGCTCAACGTCGCCACCGGCGCGCTTGTCACCAGCTTCGCCCCGCCGGCGTTCAACGGGCTGGTCAACGACATCGCGCTGGCCGGCACCCGGCTGCTGGTCGGCGGCATCTTCACCACCGCCGGCAACCCCAACCCGCGCGGCGGGCTGGCCTCCCTCAACGCCACCACCGGCGCGGTGGACAGCTACCTGACCACCGCGCTCACCGAGCACCACAACTACGACGGGGTCAGCGGCTCCAACGCCGGCGTCGGGGTGGAGAAGATGGCGCTCGCCCCGGACGGCACCAGGCTCGTGGTGATCGGCAACTTCAAGAAGGCCGACGGGGTGCTGCACGACCAGATCGTCCAGCTCGACCTGGGCGCCACCGCCGCCACCGTGGCCGACTGGAACACCAGCCGCTACACGCCGCGCTGCGCGTGGTGGGCGTTCGACTCGTACATGCGGGACGTCGCGTACGCGCCGGACAGCAGCTACTTCGTGGTGGTCACCACCGGCGCGCCGAACGGCGGCACGCTCTGCGACGCCGCGGCCCGCTTCGAGGGCGGCACGACCGCCACCGACGCGCAGCCCACCTGGATCGACTACACCGGCGGCGACACGTTCCTCTCGGTCGCGGTCAGCGAGCAGGCCGTCTACGTGGGCGGCCACTTCCGCTGGCTGAACAACAGCGCCGGCGGCGACAACGCCCGGGCCGGCGCGGTCGGCCGGGCCAGCATCGCCGCGCTCGACCCGCGTACCGGCCTGCCGCTGTCCTGGAACCCCGGCCGCCACCCGCGCGGCATCGGCGCCTCCGAGATGCTTGTCACCCCGGCCGGGCTGTGGGTCGGCGGCGACACCTCGTGGATCGGCAACTTCCAGTACCGCCGGGAGCGGATCGCGTTCTTCCCGCTGGCCGGCGGCACGGCCCCGCACCCGACCACCGAGCCCACCCTGCCCGGCACGGTCTACCAGGCCGGCGTGCCGAAGCCCACCAACGTGCTGTACCGGGTCAACGCGGGCGGCCCGCTGGTCGCCGCCACCGACGGCGGACCGGACTGGGCGGCCGACGACGGCGGTAACCCCAGCCCATACCACAACAGCGGCAGCTCCGCCGCCGGCTTCGCCGCGGTGGGCGCGCTGGACACGACCGTGCCGGCCGGCACGCCGGCCGCGCTCTACAGCGACGAACGGTACGACCCGGCCGGCGCGCCGGAGATGACCTGGCAGTTCCCGGTGCCCACCGGTACCGAGGTGCGGGTCCGGCTCTACCTGGCCAACCGGTACGACGGCACCGCCGCCGTCGGCGCCCGCGTCTTCGACGTGGCGCTGGAGGGCGCCACCGTCCTCGACGACCTCGACCTGTCCGCCGCCGCCGGGCACAACGTGGGCACCATGCGCGAGTTCACCGTGGTCAGCGACGGCACCGTCGACCTGGAGTTCCGGCACGTGGTGGAGAACCCGCTGATCGACGGCATCGAGATCGTCAAGACCGGCCCCCCGCCGGCCGGCACCGGCGACGAGGTGCAGGCCCGCTCGTACGACGGGACGACCACGGTCGGCGCGCCGAGCCCGGTGGCGAACCCGGACGGCACCGCCTGGTCCACCGCGCGGGGCGCGTTCTGGGTCGGCGGCACGCTGTTCTACGGCATGGACGGCGCGCTGTGGCGGCGCACGTTCGACGGGACCACGTTCGGCACGCCGGCGCTCGTCGACCCGTACCACGACGCCTACTGGGACACCGTGGAGACCGACTCCGGGCCGGCCGGTCAGACGTACGCCGGGGTGACCACCGGCTTCTACGCCGAGATCCCCAACGTGACCGGCATGTTCCACTCCGGCGGTCGGCTCTACTACACGCTCGCCGGGCAGAGCGGCCTGTTCTGGCGCTGGTTCACCCCGGACAGCGGCACGGTCGGCGCGGACCGGTTCACGGTGGCCGGCGCGGGCGGGCTCGCCGACGCGGGCGCGGTGTTCCTGGCCGGCGGCACGCTCTACAAGGTCAACCGGAGCACCGGTGACCTGTTGGCGACGGACTGGCTCAACGGCGCGCCGACCGCGACGTTCACCGTGCGCAGCGGCCCAACCGTCGACGGCACCGACTGGCGCGCCAAGGCGGTGTTCCTCGCCCCCTGAGCGGTGTAAGGAGGGGCCCCTTCTTAACGTTTGCGGTAGAGAAGGGGCCCCATCTCACCGCCCCGGGCAGGTCTTGTCGGGGGACGGTGGAGGATGGCAGGATCATGGCGTCAGCCGAGAGGTGGAAGGGGGTGTGGTGATGTCCGTTCTCAACAATCCCGCGCCCCGCGTTCCCCGCTGACCCTCGCACTCCGCCGGGGCGCATTCCCCATCGGAGGAAACATCGTGAGTGCACACATCCACTGCGTGACCGTGGAGTCCGACGACCCGTACGCCCTGGCCGGATGGTGGGGCCGCGTGCTCGACCGCGAGCGGCACGCCGACGACCACCCGGGTGACCCGGAGGCCGTCCTCGTCTCGCCCGACGGGCACGGCCCCGACCTGCTCTTCGTCGAGGTGGGTGAGCGCCACCGCAAGGGCGCGTTCCACCTCGACCTCCAGCCGGCCGAGGGCACCCGGGACACCGAGGTCGTCCGGCTGCGCGAACTCGGCGCGACGCTTGTCGCCGACCGGCGCCGGCCGGACGGCAGCGGCTGGGTGGTGCTGGCCGACCCGGAGGGCAACGAGTTCTGCGTGTGCCGCTCCACGGCGGAACGCGCCGCGTCGGCCTGACCCGGAAACGGGTCGTGTCGGCCTGACCCGGAAACGGCGCCGGGCCCCCGCCGTCGGCGGGGGCCCGGCGCTCCGAGCGGGATCAGTCCTGCTTCTCGATCTCACCGCGCATGTTGACGAACTCCGACTGGAGCTCGGACACGGACTTGAAGTAGACGACCACCATGCCGAGGCTGCCCTTGTCGGACCAGATGCAGACACCGACCGGGATGTCCTGGGCCTTGCCGTCGCCGCACTTGGCGTCGCCGCCGAGCGGGCCGGCGTCGACCGTCTTGAACTCCTTGGTGCCCAGGTCCGGGGTGACCGCGGCGATGGCGTCCGCCATCTCCTTCTTCGGGTCGGCGATGACGCCGGAGACGGCGACGATCATGACCAGGTCCTTCTTGGCCGGGTCGCCGTAGAACGCGCCCGCCGTGCTGGTCGCGTTCGGCACGTCCTTGCCGAGCTCGGACTTCATCTGGAGAGCGGTCGACTGGAGCTGCGGCTCGGTCGCCTTCGGCCGGCCGCCCAGCGTCGTCGGCTCGACGACCCGGGTCTTGGTGGCGGTGACGACGTCCTTGACGTCGTCACCGGCGGCGAGCCAGAAGGCGACGCCACCGCCGACGCAGAGCACCAGCACCACGGCCAGGACGATCAGCAGGATCTTGCCGACCCCGAACTTCTTCTTCGGCGGGACCGGGGCGCCGAACTGGTCGCCGCCGTACTGCGGCTGCTGCGGGTAGTCACCGCCGTACTGCTGCTGCGGCGCCGGCGGGTGCTCACCGCCGTACTGCTGCGGCGGCTGGTAGCCACCCGGCTGTGCGGAGGGGGAGGGGTTGTGGCCGGGGTAGGGATTGGACGGCGGCTGGGACATGAAGGCAGCTCCTGTGAAGATTCTGGACGCGTGATGGTAGCCAGAGCCGCCGACACCCCGCCGTCCGGTCAGGGGCGGTGTGATCAAACCGGAACCGTCCCGTGACCGGCCCCGGAACGCCGATCGCGGTGCCCGTACCGTCCGGAACGGACGGCGCGAGCACCGCGATCGATGCGTGGACCGGTCAGCGCAGGCTGGCCACACCGCGCGGCAGGAACCGTCGGCCGGTCACCCGCTCGGAGGTGCCGGTCCGGTCCAGGTACGGCGTGACGCCGCCCAGGTGGAACGGCCAGCCGGCGCCGAGGATCATGCACAGGTCGATGTCCTGCGCCTCGGCGACGACACCCTCGTCGAGCATCAGCCCGATCTCCTGCGCCAGCGCGTCGAGCGCGTTCTGCCGCACCTGCTCGGCGGTGAGCGGCTGGTCGCCGACCACGAGCAGCTTGGCGACCTCCTCGTTGACCTGGTCGTCGACCACGATCGGCTGGCCGGAGTCGGCGATCCGCTTGAGGTTCTCGCTGACCGTGAACCGCTCCGGGAACGCCTCGTGCAGGGTGCCGCCCACGTGGTACGCCACCGCCGGCCCGACGAGCTGGAGCAGCGCGAGCGGGCGCATCGGCAGGCCCAGCGGGTCCAGCGCGCTGTCCGCGACGTCCAGCGGGGTGCCGGCGTCGACGGCGGCGAAGACGGTGCCGAGGAAGCGGGTCAGCAGCCGGTTCACCACGAACGCCGGGGCGTCCTTGACCAGCACCGACGACTTCTTGAGCTGCTTGCCAACCGCGAACGCGGTGGCCAGCGTGGCGTCGTCGGTGCGCTCGCCGCGGACGATCTCCAGCAGCGGCAGCACCGCCACCGGGTTGAAGAAGTGGAAGCCGACGACCCGCTCCGGGTGCTCCAGGTCGGCCGCCATCTCGGTGATCGACAGAGAGCTGGTGTTGGTGGCGAGCACCGCCTCCGGCGCGACGATCTTCTCCAGCTCGGCCCAGACCTGCTTCTTGACGCCCAGGTCCTCGAACACGGCCTCGATGACGAAGTCACAGTCGGCAAACGAAGTGCGCTGACCCTGTGCCGAGGCGGCGAACGCGTCGGCCTTTGCCGAGCCGGACACCAGGCCGTACAGCTTGGCGGCGGTGCCCTTGTCCATCCGGCCCTTGCTCACGGCCTTCTCGATCTGGGTGTGCACGTAGGCGACGCCCTGGTCCACCCGGGACTGATCAAGGTCGGTCAGCACCACCGGCACCTGGAGCCGGCGGGCGAACAGCAGCGCGAGCTGGCTGGCCATCAGGCCGGCGCCGACGATGCCGACCTTGGTCACCGGCCGGGCCAGGCCCTTGTCCGGCGCGCCGGCCGGGCGCTTGGCCCGCCGCTGCACCAGGTCGAACGCGTACAGGCCGCTGCGCAGCTCCTCGGAGAAGACCAGGTCGGCGAGCGCCTCGTCCTCCGCCGCGGTGCCGGCCGCGAAGTCCGCGTCCTTCGCGGTCTCCAGCAGGTCCAACGCCTTGTACGCGGCCGGGACCGCGCCGTGCAGCCGCTGGTCGAGGGTCTGCCGGGCGAAGTAGAGCACGCCCGCCCACATGTCCTTGTCGACCTCGGGGCGGGTGACGGTGACCTCGCCCCGGACCACGCCGGCGGCCCATTCGAGGGACCGCTCCAGGAAGTCGGCGGGCTCCAGCAGCACGTCCGCGATGCCCATCTCGGCCGCCTGCTTCGGCTTGAGCATCCGGTTCTGCATCAGCGGGTTCTGCAGGATCACCTGGGTGGCGGCCGGGATGCCGATCAGGTTCGGCAGCAGCTGGGTGCCGCCCCAGCCGGGTACCAGGCCGAGCGAGACCTCGGGCAGCGCCAGCGCCGCCGCGCCGGCCGACAGCGTCCGGTAGTGGCAGTGCAGCGCCAGCTCCAGGCCGCCGCCCATGGCCGCGCCGTTGACGAACGCGAACGTCGGGACGTCGCTGTCCTTGAGCCGGGCGAAGACCCGGTGGCCGAGCCGGCCGACCTCCAGCGCCTGCTCGCGGTTCTCCAGCTGGGGCAGGCTGGTGATGTCCGCGCCCACGCAGAAGATGTACGGCTTGCCGGTGACCGCGACGAACGCCGGGTTCGCCGCCAGGGCGGCGGTGATCGCCTCGTCCAGGCTGGTCAGGCCGCCCGGACCGAAGCTGTTCGGCTTGGTGTGGTCGAAGCCGTTGTCGAGGGTGATCAGGGCGGCCGGGCGGTCCAGCCCCGGTACGGCCACCTGACGCAGCAGCGCCCTGGTGACGACCTCGTTCGGTGCCGCGAGCGCGCTCACTTGTCCTCACCCTTCCAGTTCGGGTTCTCCCAGATGACCGTGCCGCCCATGCCGATGCCGATGCACATGGCGGTGAGGCCGTAGCGGACCTCGGGGTGCTCGGCGAACTGCCGGGCGAGCTGGGTCATCAGCCGCACGCCGGAGGACGCGAGCGGGTGCCCGATGGCGATCGCGCCGCCCCAGGCGTTGACCCGGGGGTCGTCGTCGGCGATGCCGAAGTGGTCGAGGAACGCGAGCACCTGCACCGCGAACGCCTCGTTCAGCTCGAACAGGCCGATGTCGTCGATGCTCAGGCCGGCGATGCGCAGCGCCTTCTCGGTGGAGGGGATCGGGCCGACGCCCATCACCTCGGGCTCGACGCCCACGAAGCCGTAAGACACCAGCCGCATGCCGACCGGCAGGCCCAGCTCGCGGGCGGTCTCCTCGGCGACCAGCAGCGCGGCGGTGGCGCCGTCGTTCAGGCCGGCCGCGTTGCCCGCGGTGACCTTGCCGTGCGGGCGGAACGGGGTCTTCAGGCCGGCCAGCTTCTCCAGGGAGGTGTCCCGCGGCGCCTCGTCCACGGTCGCCAGGCCCCAGCCGCCGTCGGCGTCGCGGATGGCCACCGGCACCAGGTCGCCCTGGAGCTTGCCGTTGGCGTACGCCTTGGCGGTCTTCTGCTGCGAGGCGAGCGCGAACGCGTCGGTGCGCTCCTTGGTGATGTGCGGGACCCGGTCGTGGAGGTTCTCCGCGGTGGCGCCCATCACCAGGGCGGACGGGTCGACCAGCTTCTCCGCGACGATCCGCGGGTTGGGGTCGACGCCCTCGCCCATCGGGTGGCGGCCCATGTGCTCCACGCCGCCGGCGATGGCCACGTCGTACGCGCCCATGGCGATGCCGCCGGCCACCGTGGTGACGGCGGTCATCGCGCCCGCGCACATCCGGTCGATGGCGAAGCCGGGCACGGTCTTGGGCAGGCCGGACAGCAGGGCGGCGGTGCGGCCGATGGTCAGGCCCTGGTCGCCGATCTGGGTGGTGGCGGCGATCGCCACCTCCTCCACCTTCTCCGGCGGCAGCTGCGGGTTGCGGCGCATCAGCTCGCGGATGCAGCGGATCACCAGGTCGTCGGCGCGGGTGTTGGCGTACATCCCACCCGCCTTGCCGAACGGCGTTCGGACGCCGTCGACGAAGACGACATCTCGGACTTCACGGGGCACTTGGAGCCTCCCTCGGCACTGGCCATTTCTCCGGATGCTACTCGCCAGTAACCAGCGGCGTCACCACCCCCCGTGTGGCCCACCTCACAACCCGCGTCGGGCCGGCTCAGGACGCCGGGATGCGCAACGCCTCGGTGAGCGCCGGCAGGAGCAGGCCGAGCTGCCACTCGCGGGCACCCAGTGTGCGTAGGGTCTCCGCCACCGTGTCGTCGGTGACCTCCTCCGGCGGCTGCCAGGCCAACCGGCGGATCGAGTCCGGCGCGATCAGGTTCTCCGCCGGCAGCCGGTGCGCCGACGCGGTGCCGACCACCACCTCCCGGCAGCGGGCCAGCCGGCCCGCCGCGACCGGGTCCCGCTCCGCCCACCGGTGCGGCGGCGGCGGGCCCTCCACCGTCGGACTCACCGGCAACGCGTCGTCCGGCAGTTGGCGTGCGTCGTCCAACGCCGCCAACCAGGTACGCGCCAGCCGGCGCACCGAGCGACCACCGAACCCGGGCAGGGTCAGCAGCGTCTTCTCGTCCTTCGGGTCCAGCTCGGCCGCCGCCACGATGGCCGAGTCGGGCAGCACCCGCCCCGGCGCGGCGTCCCGACGGGCGGCGATCTGGTCCCGCGCGTACCAGAGGGAACGCACCCGGGCCTGGGCGCGGGCGCCGCGGACCCGGTGGATGCCGGACGTGCGTCGCCACGGCTCGGCGCGGACCCGGGGCGGGCGGGCGCCGTTGCGCACCAGCGCGGCGAACTCCTCCGCCGCCCAGCCGGACTTGCCCTGCCTGTCGAGTTCGGCGTCGAGCGCGTCGCGCAGGTCGACGAGCAGCTCCACGTCCAGGGCCGCGTACGTCAGCCAGGACTCCGGCAGCGGCCGGCTGGACCAGTCGGCGGCGGAGTGGTGCTTCTCCAGGCTGAAGCCGAGCAGCTGTTCGGTCAGCGCGGCCAGGCCGACCCGCTCGAAACCAGCCAGCCGGGCGGCCAGTTCGGTGTCGAACAGTCGGCGCGGGCGCAGCCCCAACTCGGCCAGGCAGGCGAGATCCTGGCTGGCGGCGTGCAGCACCCACTCCGCCTCGGCGATCGCCGCGTCGAGCGCGGACAGGTCGGGCAGCGGCAGCGGGTCGATCAACGTGGTGCCGGCGCCGGCCCGGCGCAGCTGCACCAGGTAGGCGCGCTGGCTGTAGCGGTAGCCGGAGGCGCGTTCGGCGTCCAGGGCCACCGGGCCGGTGCCGGCCGCGAAGCGGGCCACGACCGCGTCCAGCTCACTGGGGGTGGCCACCGGCGCGGGGGTGCCGTCGCGCGGTGCGGTCAGCGGGACGGCTGCGCTCGCGTCGGTCTCGGTCCCCGCGCCCGCCGGCTCCGGCACGGCCGTCGACGGATGCGGAGACACCTCTCCCGTACGGCTTTCGGCGGCCCGACGGCGCAGGGGTGGTTCGTCGGTCACCTGACAACCCTAGTAGGCCGGACGATCCGGTGCGCGCAGCCGGTCCGTTGCGTGTCGACGAGATGTCCGCCAGGTGTCCGGAACGCGCCGGGTTGCGCGGGGGTGAGAGGGTCGGACATCGGGGAAGACAAACCCCGTTCCCGCCGGTACGGTCCATCGAGCCGTGGGCGGCGCGGGGGCGGCCGGGTAACGGTCGGCGCGCCGGCGGAGCCGGCGGGGGAGGACAGGCGATCATGTCAGGCGGGTACGAGACCGGCGACGGCGTGCCGGGGCAGGGCGGCGACGGAACGGCCGGCCGACCGGGGCCACTGCCGCCACGCATCGCTCCGCCCGGCCGGGCGGCCCCGTTCCCCGGTGCGCCCACCGGCCCAGACTTCTCCCGGGGCGTCGCGGCACCGGAACCGGCCCGGGGCACTGCCGCGCCCGGAGCGGCTCGGGGCGCCGCCACGTCCGGTCCGACCTGGGGCACTGCGGTCGCGCCTGGAGCATCCCGGGGCGCCGCCGCGCCCGGCCCGGCCTGGGACGCCGCCGCGTCCGGCTCGGCCTGGGACGCCGCCGCGCCCGACCCGGGTCGGGGCGTTGCCACGCCGGATTCGGCCTGGGGCGGCGGGGCGGGCCACGCCGGTCACCCGCCGTTCGGCGGGGCACCCGCGGCATCGCCCGTGCCGACCCAGCCGAATGCCGGTTCGGCCTGGTCGGGCCAGCCGGCGGCGGGGCCGGCCCACCCGTTCCGACCGGCCCCGGCCGCGCCGTCGACCGGTCAGTCGCCGTCCGGTCCGGCGTATCCGGGCCAGCCGGTCTCCGGTCCGGCGTATCCGGGTCAGCCGGTGTCGAGCCCGGGTCAGTCGCCGTCCGGTCCGGGGTATCCGGGTCAGCCGACGTCGAGCCCGGCGTTCCCGGGTCAGTCGCCGTCTGGTCCGGCGTCTCCCGGTCAGTCGCCGTCCGGTCCGGCGTTCCCCGGTCAGCAGACGTCCGGGCCGGCCTGGCCGGGTCAGTCGGGCTCCGGGTCGGCCTGGCCGGGTCAGCCCACACCGGGGTCGGCGTATCCGGCCGGCGTATCCGGCCAGACCGGATTCGGCGGCTCGCCGCTCGCCGGTGGCCCCGACCCGTCCCGCCGCCGGGGCCGGCTGCCGGTGGTGGCGCTCGTGCTGGCCGGTGTGCTGGCCGTGGTCACCGGCGTGCAGGCGTACCAGATCCACCGGCTCGACGACCGACTCGCCGCCGCCGACCGACGGACGGCCGAGGCCCAGGGCGCGGACGCCCGCCGGCTCGACGGGCTGGAGCAGCGCGCCGGAAGCCTGGAGAAGCAGGCCGGCGCCGCGTTCAATCCCGAAGCGGTGGCGAGCGCGGTGCTGCCCAGCGTGTTCCGGGTCCGGGCCGGCCAGTTCACCGGCACGGCGTTCGCGGTCGGCAAGGCGCCGGCCGGCGGTGGCACCACGCTGCTCACCAACTTCCACGTGGTGGAGTCGGTCTTCGCCGCCGGCGAGCGCAAGGTGTTCCTGGAGCGCACCGACCAGCGGTTCGAGGCGACGATCATCGACACCGACAAGGAAAAGGACCTGGCGCAGTTGCGCACCACCGCGACGTTCGGCGGCCTGATCGCGGCCCGGACGCCGGTGAAGTCCGGCCAGCAGATCGTGGTGGTCGGTGCCCCGCTCGGCCTGCAGGACAGCGTCACCACCGGGGTGGTGAGCGCGTTCCGCAAGGACGAGGGAGGCTCCGGCCCGGTGATCCAGTTCGACGCGCCGATCAATCCCGGCAACTCCGGCGGCCCGGTGATCAACGGCTCGAAGGAGGTCGTCGGCATCGCCACGGCCAAGGCCCGTGACGCCGAGGGCATCGGGCTGGCGGTGCCGATCAAGACCGCCTGCGACCGCTTCAGACTCTGCTGAGTCGCGGCTCAGCGCGGCGCGCCGTGCGGGTGTGGCCCCGACCACGCCCCCTCGACCCCGGCCCACCGGGCCACCCCGCGGGGACCAGCACAACTGGAGGAACGACATGTCCCAGCCACCCACCGGAGCGGAGGGCCACCCGCCCCAGCCGCCGGGCGGCACGGTCTACGGCAACCCGTACGGGAGCCAGCCCTCGCCCCCGCCGTACGGCCCGGCGCACCCCGACCCCACCCGGCCCCAGCCGCCCGTGTCCGGCCCCGGCGACCACGGTTCCGGCCCGGGCGCGTACGGTTCCGGCGCGTACGGCGCGGGTGGTCCCGCCCCAGGTGCCTACGCGCCCGGCGCCGCCTCCGTCCCGGCGCAGCCGATGTCCGCGCCGCCGGTCTCCGGCGCCGGCTACCCCCCGCAGCCGATGTCGGCGCCGCCCGTCTCCGGGCCCGGCTTCGGCCCGCAGCCGATGTCCGGGCCGCCGGTCGCCGGGCCCGGGTTCGGCCCCCAGCCGATGTCCGGTCCGCCCGGCGCCGCGCCCCCGTACGGCCCGGCCGGTTACGGCACGCCGACGGGTACGCCGGCCGGCGGTGGCCGGGGCCGGACCACGCTGGTCCTCGCCCTCGTCGCCGGGCTGCTCCTCGTCCTCGGCGGCGTGATGACCGGTCTCTACGTCACCACCAACGGCAAGCTGACCAGCGCCGAGCGGCAGGTCAGTCAGCGTGACGGCACCATCTCGGCGAACCAGCGGGAGATCGAGAAGCTCAAGGGTGAGGTCAAGGCGGTTCAGGAGCGGCTGGCCGACACCGAGCAGGACCTGACCGGCACCAAGAACGACCGGGACGAGCAGGCCCGGCAGAAGAAGGTCATCGCGAACTGCCTGAACAAGCTGACCACCGCCATCACCGCGGCGTCTCGTGGCGACAAGGCGGGCTTCGAGGCGGCCAACAAGGGGCTCGACAAGATCTGCGACGAGGCCGAGAACTACCTCTGAGCCCCACCCACCTGATCGATCATGAAGTTGGCGGCCGGCTGGATCTCCACAGCGGCCGCCAACTTCATGGTCGACAGGGCTGGCCGAAGGGCCCGGGTCAGGCGGCGCCGGCGGAGCGGCGGGTGGGCAGCGCGGTTACCCCGGGTGGGGGCAGACCGGCCGTCGAGGCCAGCAACGTGCACCAGCCGAGCAGGTGCGGCCCCAGGTCGGCGCGGAGCGGCGTCCAGGAGGCGCGGATCTCGATGTCGCCGGCGGCGGGCGGCCCGGCCAGCTCCCCGAACCGGGTGGAGAGCGTCTGGGTGACCGTGCCGCCGATCGCCCGGTGCCCGGCGCCCTGCGCGTCCAGCGCGTCGGTCAGCCAGGCCCAGCCCACCCCGGGCAGCAGCGGGTCGCTGGCCAGGTCGACCTCCAGCTCGGCGGTGACGTACGTGACCAGGCGCAGCGTGCCCTGCCAGGCCTCGTGCCCGGCCGGGTCGTGCAGCAGGATCAGCCGGCCACTGGCGATCTCGTCGTCGTCGCGCATGACCGCCGCGGAGAGGGCGAACGCGTACGGGGCCAGCCGCTGCGGAGCGCCGACCTCCTCCAGCAGGATCTCCGGCCGGGGTGTGGCCGACCGCAGTCCCGCGACCGCGCGGGCGAACGTTTCCGGGAGCGCGATCGGGGGGGCCATGCCGGCAGCCTATGCCGCCTCCGCCGCGCGGTGGGTGACGCCGCGCCGGGCGCGTCGCGGGCGCCTCGGTGTTGAGCGGGGCGCCCGCCTCTACCGGAGGCGTTAACAGGGGGCCCCTCCTTTCACGTCACATGTGGGGGCGGGGGCGTGAGGGTGGGCGGGGGGCGTGGCACGATTGCGGCGATGACCACCGACACCACGGGCACTGCCGCCCGAGACGGAGAACCCCGCCGCGGCGGGCCGGCCGACTCGCCGTTCGTGCGCGCCTGCCGGCGCGAGCCGGTCCCGCACACCCCGGTCTGGTTCATGCGCCAGGCCGGCCGGTCCCTGCCGGAGTACCGCGAGATCCGGGCCAGCGTGCCGATGCTGGAGTCGTGCCGCCGCCCCGAGCTGGTCACCGAGATCACCCTCCAGCCGGTCCGCCGGCACGGGGTGGACGCGGCGATCCTGTTCAGCGACATCGTGGTGCCGGTGGCGGCGGCCGGGATCGACCTGGACATCGTGCCCGGAACCGGGCCGGTGGTGGCCGAACCGGTGCGCACCGCCGCCGACGTGGAGCGGATCACCCCGATCGGCCGCGACGAGGTGTCCTACGTGGACGAGGCGGTCCGGCTGCTCGTCGCCGAGCTGGGCGACACCCCGCTGATCGGCTTCGCCGGCGCGCCGTTCACGCTGGCCAGCTACCTGGTCGAGGGCGGCCCGTCGCGGACCCACGCGAAGACCAAGGCGCTGATGTACGGCGACCCCGACCTGTGGCACACGCTCTGCGCCCGGCTGGCCGACGTGACGCTGTCGTTCCTGCGGGTGCAGATCGAGGCGGGCGTCTCCGCGGTGCAGCTCTTCGACTCGTGGGCCGGCGCGCTCTCCGAGGCCGACTACCGCCGCTTCGTGCTGCCCCACTCGGCGTACGTGCTGGGCGGTCTGGAAAGCGCCGGCGTGCCGCGCATCCACTTCGGGGTGGGCACCGGCGAGCTGCTCGCCGCGATGGGCGAGGCCGGCGCCGACGTGGTCGGCGTCGACTGGCGTACGCCGCTGGACGTCGCCACCGGCCGGATCGGGCCGGACAAGGCGGTGCAGGGCAACCTCGACCCGACCGTGCTGCTCGCACCCTGGCCGGTGGTCGAGGCCGAGGTGCGGCGCATCGTCGAGCAGGGCCGCGCCGCGCCCGGCCACGTGTTCAACCTCGGCCACGGTGTCCTGCCGGAGACCGACCCCGACGTGCTGACCCGGGTGGTCGCGCTGGTGCACGAGCTGTCCGCGCGACCGGCCCGCTAGGGGGAGCCGTGGCGCGGCCGTGGCGGGTGGCGATCGTCGGTGGCGGGATCACCGGGCTGGCCGCCGCCGTCCGGTTGCGCGACCGCGCCCCCGCCGGCACCGAGATCACCGTGTACGAGCAGTCCGGCCGGCTCGGCGGCAAACTGCGTACCGGTGAGCTGGCCGGCGGGCCGGTCGAGTTCGGGGCCGAGTCGTTCCTGATGCGCGACCCGGCCGGCGGGGAGTCGGCAGCGGTGGTCCTCGCGCGTCGCCTCGACCTGGCCGCGCAGCTCGTGCACCCGACCGTCGGGCAGGCCGCCCTGCTTGTCGACGGCGGGCTGCGCCCGGTGCCGGGCGGCACGCTCGTCGGCGTACCCGGGGATCTGGCGAAGGTGGCGGCGGTGGCCCGGCCGGCGGCGGACGCCGACCGGGACGCGGGCCGCCCGCTGCTGGCCCCCGGCGAGGACCTCGCGGTCGGTCGGCTGGTCCGGGAGCGGCTCGGCGACGCCGTGGTGGACCGGCTGGTCGACCCGATGCTCGGCGGCGTGTAC
Organism: Micromonospora sp. NPDC049240; assembly: GCF_040647835.1. Taxonomy (NCBI): domain Bacteria; kingdom Bacillati; phylum Actinomycetota; class Actinomycetes; order Micromonosporales; family Micromonosporaceae; genus Micromonospora; species Micromonospora sp. NPDC049240. The sequence continues at coordinate 260,000 of NZ_JBEZCX010000002.1, read as the reverse complement.
GCCGGCCGCGCCGACGACCTCTCCCTGGTCACCACCATGCCGGCGCTGGCCCGCGCGGCCCGTCGGGAGCACACGCTCGTCGGTGCGGTACGCGCCGCGCAGGCCGCCGCGCCGCGCGCGCCCGGCGCCCCGGTCTTCGGCACCCTGGCCGGCGGGCTGAGCACGCTGGTCGAGGCGGCGGCGCGGGCCAGCGGGGCGACGATCCGCCGGGACGCGGCGGTGCGGGAGCTGCGGCGCACCCCGGACGGCTGGCGACTCACCGTCGGCCCGACCCGCGAAGCCGAACATGTCGAGGTCGACGCGGTGCTGCTGGCGGTGCCGGCCCGGCCGGCGGCCCGGCTGCTGGCCGGCGAGGCGCCCGAGGTGGCGGCGACCGTCGGCGCGCTCGACTACGCCAGCGTCGCGCTGGTCACGCTCGCGCTGCCCGCGCCGGAGCTGCCGGAGCTGTCCGGGTTCCTGGTGCCGGCCGGCGAGGGCCTGCTGATCAAGGCGGCCACGTTCTTCACCACCAAGTGGGGGCACCTGCGCCGGCCCGACGGGTTGGCGCTGGTGCGCGCCTCGGTCGGCCGCTACGGCGACGAGACCTCGCTCCAGCTCACCGACGACGACCTGGCCGCCACCGTACGCCGGGAGCTGTCGGCGGCGCTGGGCACGACGCTGCCCGACCCGGTGGCCCGGCACGTGCAGCGGTGGGGCGGCGCGCTGCCGCAGTACCCGCCCGGGCACACCGGCCGGGTGGCCGGGGCACGGACGGCGTTGCGCGCCGCGCACCCGACGTTGACGCTGGCCGGGGCCGGCTACGACGGGGTCGGCATTCCGGTCTGCGTCCGCTCCGGCGAGACGGCGGCCGAAGAGATCATCACAGCACTGGGAGGATCGGCGACATGACCGAGCAGACCAACGCGGCCCGGCTGCGGGAGCTGAACGAGACCATCCGCTACACCATGTGGTCGGTGTACCGGGCGTCGAGTCCGCTGCCGTCGCTGCGGGAGAACGTCGTCGACGAGGTCGAGTCGCTCTTCACGGAGCTGGCCGGCAAGGACGTCACGGTCCGGGGCACGTACGACGTGGCCGGGCTGCGCGCCGACGCCGACCTGATGATCTGGTGGCACTCGTCGTCGAGCGACGCGCTCCAGGACGCGTACCTGCGGTTCCGCCGCACCACGCTGGGCCGGGCGCTCACCCCGGTCTGGTCGCAGATGGCGCTGCACCGGCCGGCGGAGTTCAACCGCAGCCACATCCCGGCGTTCCTGGCCGACGAGCAGCCGCGCGCCTACCTCTGCGTCTACCCTTTCGTCCGCTCGTACGAGTGGTACCTGCTGCCCGAGGGGGAGCGGCGGGAGCTGCTGGCCGAGCACGGGAAGATGGCCCGTGGCTACCCGGACGTGCGGGCCAACACGGTCGCCTCGTTCGCGCTCGGCGACTACGAGTGGATGCTCGCGTTCGAGGCCGACGAGCTGCACCGCATCGTCGACCTGATGCGCGACCTGCGGGCGTCCCGGGCCCGGCGGCACGTCCGCGAGGAGATCCCGTTCTACACCGGCCGCCGCCGCCCCGTCGCCGACATCGTCACCTGCCTGGTGTGAAAGGAGGGGCCCCCTTTCAACGCCTGCGGTAGAGAAGGGGCCCCCTCTCACACCGGAGTGTCAAAAGGGGGCCCCTCCTTGCCTACCGGCTGGCGGTCAGGCGGTCGTCGTGCAGGAGAGGATGCCGGGCACCGGGTTGGTCCCGCTCGACGAGCCGGTGAAGCCGAACGAGGTGCTGGCCCCCGGGGCGAGCGCGCCGTTGTAGGCCACGTTGCGTGCGGTGACAAGCGTTCCGCTCGTGGTGACCGTGGCGTTCCACGCCGAGGTGACCTGCTGGCCGTTCTGGTAGTTCCAGCTCACCGACCAGCCGCGGATCGCACCGCCGCCGTTGGTGACCTTCACCTCGGCCTGGAAGCCGCCGCCCCACTGACCGGTGATCTGGTAGGTCGCGGTGCAGCCCCCGGCCGGGTTCGGCGTCGTCGGTCCACCGGTGGGGGTGGCGGTCGGCGACGTGGTCGGGCTGGTCGTCGGCGACGCGGTCGGCGAGGTGGTGGGGGACGCGGTCGGCGACGGGCCGCTGCCGCCGAAGTCGACGTCGCTGCACAGGTAGTAGGACTGGTCCAGGTGGCTGGCCTGCCAGATCGTGTAGACGATGTGCCGGCCGGTCCGGCCCGGCGCGTTCGCCGGCACCTGGATCGACACGCCCGACGTCTCGGGCGTCCACTGGCTGGCCGGCGTGTTGCCGATCTGGCCGACCTGCTCCAGGTCGCTCCAGCGCAGCGGCGAGTTCAGCGCGTTGAAGCCCTGCTTGGTCACGTACACCCGGATGTAGTCGGCGCCGTGGCTGGCCTGGTCGTACAGCTTGATCCGGAAGTTGTTGGAGATCGGCGTGGTCTTCCAGGCGCCGACCGTGTCGAGCGAGTTGTAGCGGCCGTTGGAGGTGCGCCCGCCGCTGCACAGCTGGCCGTCCGGGATCGCGCCCTGGTGGTTGCCGGCGACGCCCTCGCGGAACAGGCCGTTCCAGTTCCACATGGCGGCCGGGTCGGACTGCCAGGCCTGCCAGCACATCGGGTCCTGGGTGGCCATCGCCGGGTTCTGGAAGTCGCTGCCCCAGCGCTGCCAGCAGCCGTAGTTCCGCGAGGCCGGGTCGACCACCGACCCGTGCGCCGAGGCCGGGCCGGAGAACGCGGTGGTGAGCAGCGCCGCGACGACCGCGCAGACGCCGAGGATCGCCGCGCCGAGCGGTATGCGGCGACGGTACGGAGTGGACATGGGAAGCCTCCGGGGTGGGTGTCGGTGCACGACGCCCGGACTGTCGGGGAGTTGCCCTCTCCCGCGTGGCGGCTCGACCCGCACGCTGCCACAGAAAACGACAGGCGTCAATTAGTTGGGATTCCGACGCATCGGGGTGTGCGGGATGCCGTCCTCGACGTAGCCGGGCCCGCTCACCGTGAAGCCGTGGCCGGCGTAGAGACCCACCAGGTGCGTCTGTGCCTCCAGCACGCACGGCCGGTCACCCACCACGGCCAGCGCCTCGGTCAGCAGCGCGCCGGCCAGGCCCGCGCCCCGGGCCGTCGGCGCCACCACCACCCGGCCGATCCGTGCCACGCCGTCGGGGTCGGCCAGGATCCGCAGGTACGCCACGACGACGCCGTCGCGGGCCAGCCAGAGATGGCGCGTGCCGGGCTCGACGTCCCGACCGTCCAGCTCCGGGTACGCGCAGGACTGCTCCACCACGAACACGTCGATGCGCAGCCGGAGCAGGTCGTGGAACGTGCGGGTGTCCAGCTCGGCGAAGCCGGCCTGGTGGAACTCGACGGACATGCCGCCAGGTTAGGCCGCGGTCCGCGGGTGATCCACGCCGGTCCGACCCGCCGGGCGGACGGTCAGCGCGCCGCCGCCCGCAGGCCGGCGCCGGTGGCGACGGCGGCCCGGTCGAACCACGTCGCGGTGGCGGCGGCCGAGCGGGTCCACACCCCCACGCACTGGGTCACCCGCCCCCGGTGCAGACAGCCGTAGCGGTGCGGGAAACGGGTGCCGTCGGGCAGCGTCATGGTGGCGGCGACCGCGCGGCCCGACACGCCCACCCCGGCGGGCAGGTCGACGGCGGAGTGCCCGGCGGTCACCTGCCCGGCCTCCTCGTCGCGGTCGCACGCCGCCAGCACCTCGAAGATCCGGCGTACGGCGTCGGCGGCCACCGTCGCGTCCGGGTAGACCACGGTCTCCTGGGCCAGCTCGACGAACTCCTCCGGCGGAGCGCCCTTCGGTGTGCCGAAGACCCGGGTGGAGGCCACCAACCTCCGGTCGAGCAGCGGCAGCGGCCGGCCGCAGGCGATCCCGTCCGAGTCGAGCCGCTCGCTGGCGTGGTCGGGCTTCTCGGCCAGGCCGGCGAGGCTGCCGGTGGCGGCATGCCGGTCCCGCAGTGCGAGGGCGATGCCGCCGTCGGTGGGCGCCGGTGCGGCGAGAGCCGGTGCGGCGCCGGTCGGCCCGCTCGGAGCGGGGGTCGGGGCGCAGCCGGCCAGCGTCACGAGGATCGCCGTCGCGGCGATCATCCGTCGGTTCACCGGAGGATGCTAGCGGTCGATCGACACGGGGCGGCGTGGCGGACGCCCGGCTCCCGGATCGGGCCGTCCGGTCAGGCGGGGCGGGCGCCGACCGCGTCGCGGATCTCGGCGCCCTGGTCGCCCTCGACCGCGCGGGCGCAGTGGGCGCAGCAGAAGAAGCGGCCGGAGACCTCGACGCCGTGTCCGACGATCTTGATCTGACAGTGTTCGCAGATCGGTGCCATCTTGTGCACCGCGCACTCGAAGCAGTCGAACGTGTGTCGGGCCCCGTCCACCGTGCGCACCTCGAACGCCATCCAGTAGTCGTTGCCGCAGACCTCGCAGGCAGCCATATGAAACCCCCCGAAAACGGACTTGTGATCCCAGGGTCGGGCAACGGACGCGCCGGAGCGACCGGAACGGCGAACCCGGGGCGGCCCCGACGGCGTGTCGCAGCCGGCGTGTCGCGCGTTGACCGGGTGGACGGCGAGAATCAGGAGGAACCGTGATCAAACGCAACAAGCTCTTCGGCAACCAGACCCGGGTGACGTTCTCCCTGCCCCGCGACGCGCCGGCCGGCACGGTGAGCGTGGTCGGCTGCTTCAACGGCTGGGAGCCCGGCCGGCACGAGCTGGTGCCGCGCCGGGACGGCACCCGGACCGTGACCGTACGGCTCGGCCCGGGTGAGTACCGCTTCCGCTACCTCGCCACCGGCGGCGTGTGGCTGGACGACGACAGCGCCGACCGGGTCGACGAGGCCGGCAGCCTGCTGCGCCTGTAGGACCGCGCGGTCAGCCGCCGCTCGGCTCCAGCCGTACCGAGATCGAGTTGACGCAGTGCCGGGTGTCCTTCGGGGTGAAGCCCTCGCCCTCGAAGACGTGCCCCAGGTGGCTGTCGCAGCGCGCGCAGCGGATCTCCACCCGCCGCATGCCGAGCGTGTTGTCCGGGATCTCCTTGACCGCGCCGGGAATGGCGTCGTCGAAGCTGGGCCAGCCGCAGTGCGAATCGAACTTGTCGTCGCTGCGGAACAACTCGGCCCCGCAGGCCCGGCAGTGGTAGACGCCGGGGGTCTTGGTGTCGACGTACTCACCGGTCCAGGGCGCCTCGGTGCCGGCCTCGCGGAGCACCCGGAACTCCGCCGGGCTCAACCGGACCCGCCACTCGTCCTCGGTGCGGGGCAGTTCATTGTCGGAAAGACTCACCGCTCCACGGTACGTCGACTGTCGGTGGCATCGCATATGGTCGCCTGATGGCGGGCAGCAGAAGCGCGGTCGAGGAGATCGAGGTCGCAGGCCGGGCCGTGCGGCTGAGCAGCCCGGATCGGGTGATCTTCCCGCAGCGCGGCTTCACCAAGGCGGACGTCTTCCACTACTACCTGGCGGTGGGCGAGGGCATCACCCGGGCCCTGCGGGACCGGCCCACCACCCTGCAACGCTTCCCCGAGGGCATCGAGGGGGAGATGTTCTTCCAGAAGCGGGTGCCCGCGCGCGGCGTACCCCCGTGGATCCGCACCGCGGAGATCAGCTTCCCCAGCGGCCGGACGGCCCAGGAGCTGTGCCCGGCCGACCTGGCCCACGTGGCCTGGGCGGCGCAGATGGGCACCGTGGTCTTCCATCCCTGGCCGGTGCGCGCCGCCGACACCGACCGTCCCGACGAACTGCGCATCGACCTCGACCCGCAGCCCGGCACCGACTTCGCCGACGCGGCGACCGCCGCCGGTGAGCTGCGCGGGCTGCTGGACGAGCTGGGCGTGCCGGGCTGGCCGAAGACCTCAGGCGGTCGGGGCGTGCACGTCTACCTGCGCATCCAGCCACGCTGGACGTTCGTCGAGGTGCGCCGGGCCACCATCGCGCTGGCCCGGGAGCTGGAACGGCGCCGGCCCGAGTTGGTCACCACCGCCTGGTGGAAGGAGGAGCGGGGCCGCCGGGTCTTCGTCGACTTCAACCAGATGGCGCGGGACCGCACCATCGCGTGCGCGTACTCACTGCGGGCCAACGGGCGGGCCACCGTCTCCACCCCGGTCGACTGGGACGAGCTGCCCGGGGTCGACCCGGACGACTTCCACCTGGGCACGGTGCCGGCGCGGTTCGCCGAGCGGGGTGACCCGCACGCCGGCATCGACGACGCCCCGTGGGACATCACGCCGCTGCTGGAGTGGGCCGAGCGGGACGCCGCCGACGGTCTCGGTGACCTGCCGTACCCGCCGGAATACCCGAAGATGCCCGGCGAGCCGAAGCGGGTCCAGCCCTCCAAGGACCGCGACCGCCCGAAACCGTCCTGACCACCCCGTCCCCCGCCCAGCATTCAGAGGAGCGCCCGGACGGACCTCCGGATGTGGTTCGGGCGGCGGTAGAGATCGGCGGCGGTGTAGATCCGGATACGCCAGCCGTGCTCGGCCAGCCAGTTCAGCCGGGAGCGGTCGTGGTGCAGGCGGTCGGGGTCGAGGTGGGAGCGGCCGTCGTACTCCACGCCGACGCGCTGCCGGCGGTAACCCAGGTCGAGCCGGTACACCGGCACGCCCTCCTCGTCCGGCACCCAGAGCTGCGGCTCCGGCGCGGGTAACCCGGCGTCGATCAGCAGCAGGCGTAGCTGGCTCTCCTGCCGGCACTCCGCACGCGGGTCGGCCAGCTCGGCCAGCCGGCCGGCCTGGCGTACCCCGCGCAGCCCGGCGTGCCGGGTCACCTCCGCCAAGAGGTCCGCCCGGCGGCACGCGCCCACCCGTAGGCACAGGTCCAGCACCGGAAGCGCGTCCGGCCGACGGAGCACCCGGGCCAGGTCGACGGCGCAGCGGGCGGCCGGCGCGCACGGCACCCCGGCGACCTCCACCACGTCCCTGACCGGCAGAACGGTCTGATGAACGGCCACGCCCCGGATGCTCGGCACCGGGCCACCGGCCGGAACGACCACGTGCACCTTGTCGCCGGACACGGCACCGAAGCGGTGCAGCCGGGCACCGGTGTGAAACCCCGCCACGGCGTCGGGCGGCAACCGGCGGAAGAGCGCCCGCAGCCGGCCCGTCTCGTCGTCCGCACGTCCGTAGACACCCCTCGACAGCCGGCCCAGACGCCCCGACTCCACGCGGTGCCGCACCGCCCCGCGGCTCACCCCGCCGGCCCGCAACTCCTCGTACCGCCACACCCCGCCACCCTCCCGCGCCTCCCGTCTCCCCGTCCGCCCCTGTGGACAACCCCGCCCCCGCCTCGTCGATCTAGGAGTTGTGGCACCTCGCAAAAGCCGCATGAAACGCATTCCATGGCACCACAACTCCAAGATCGACGAGGCGGAGCGGGCGGGCGGGGCGGGCGGGGCGGGCGGGGTGGGGTGGGTGGGTGGGGTGGGGTTGGGGTAACGATCATGTAACGGGCGCGAACCTTTTCGTGGGGGTGGCGGGTCTTCCTGGTCATCGGCTCACCCGGGCCAGGGAAGGACGTCGGATGAAGCTGGTGTGGAGGCGGGCGGTCGAGGCCCGCGGGCTGCTGCTCGCCGCCGCGGTCGCGGCGCTCGTCGCGGTCGGGCTGGTCACCGGGCTCTCCGACTACAACCGGCGGGCGGTCGAGGCGGGCGCTCGGGCGGTGCTCGACGCCGCCCCGCCCGAGGAGCGCAGCCTGCTGGTCAGCGGCTCCGGCGGCGCCGACGCGGCGGCGTTCGCGGGGCGGGACCGCGCGGTCCGGGCGCAGTTCGCCGGCCGGTTGGGCGGGGTGCCGGTCACCGTGGCCGCCGCCCGTTACGGCACCGGGCGGGAGTTGACCGGTGACGTGGGCGCCGCCCGCACCGACGACGACCCGATGTTCGCCAACCTCGCCACCCTTGACGGCCTGCCGGCGCGCGCCGAGCTGACCGCCGGGACGTGGCCCACGCCCGGCGCCGATCCGTTGCAGGTGACCGTGCCGGAGAAGGTGGCCGCGCGGCTCGGCCTGGTGGTCGGGGAGCGGGTGCCGCTGTTCGACCGGGCGGCGGAACGGCCCGGCGCGGTGACCGTCGTCGGCACGTGGCGGCCCCGCGACGCGGCCGACGCGTACTGGCGGCTCGCCCCGGGTGTCGGCGACAGTCAGGGCGACGCGGCGAGCACCTCGTACGGGCCGTTCGCGCTGGATCCGGCGGACTTCGCGCGTACCTTCCCGGGCTCGGTCTCGGCGGCCTGGCTGGCCGTCCCGGACCTGACCGGCGTCGAGCCGGGCCGGCTGCCAGCCGTCACCGCCGCGCTGGCCGACGTCACCGAGCGGCTGCCCACGGCCACCGGCCTGGGTTCCTCCGCGCAGCAGGTCAGCCACCTGGACCGGCTGGTGGACCGGCTCGGCCGGGCCGACCTGGTGGGCCGGTCCGCCCTGCTCACCCCGCTGCTGCTGATCGTGGTGCTCGGCGGGTACGCGCTGGTGCTGGTCGCCGCGCTGCTCAACGAGGACCGGCGGGCCCAGACCGCGCTGCTGCGGGCCCGGGGCGCCGCGCGTGGCCAGCTCGCCGGGCTCGCCGTACGTGAGGCGACGCTCGTGGTGGCGCCGGCCGTGCTGCTGGCCCCGGTGCTGACCGGGCAGGCGGTCCGGCACCTCGGCGCGGACCTGGGGCTGGCCGACGGCGGGGCCGCCCGGGTCTGGCTGGTGGCGCTCGCCGCCGCGGTCGGTTGCCTGCTCGCCATGGTGGTGCCGGCCCTGCGCCGGGCCGGCACCTACGTCGCCGACATGGCCGCCCGCTCCCGGCCGAGTCGGGGTGCGGCTGTGCAACGCGCCAGCGTCGACCTGGCCCTGGTGGCGCTGGCCGTGCTCGCCTGGACCCAGCTGCGGCAGTATTCGTCGCCGCTGGCCGGCGCGAACGGCAGCCTCGGCATCGACCCGCTGCTCGCCGCCGCGCCCACCATCGGTGTGCTGGCCGGCGCCGTGATCGCGCTGCGGCTGCTGCCGCCGGCCACCCGGCTCGCCGAACGGCTCGTCGACCGGCGACCGTGGAACGCGACCATGTTCGGCATGTGGCAGGCGGGCCGCCGCCCGCATGCCGGGCCGGTGCTGCTGCTCGCGCTCGCCGTCGGCGGCAGCACGCTGGCCTGGTCGCTGGTGGCCTCCTGGGAGCGGTCGCAGCGGGACCAGGCCTGGCACACGGTCGGCACCGACCTGCGGTTGACCGAACGCGACGGCACCGCCCCCGACGGCCGGGCCGCCGCGCTGGCCGCCGCCCCCGGGCTGGACCGGGTGCTGCCGGCCTGGCGCGACGACATCCGGGTCGGTCGGGAGGCCCGCCCGGCCACCGCGGTCGCGTTGGACGCCGCCGCCGCGCGCGGGATGCTCCGGCTCGACGACGCCGACGGCGGGGCGTCCACCGCCGCGCTGCTGGACCGGCTGGCGGGCGGCCGGGGCACGCCCGCCGGGACCCTCCTGCCGGCGGCGGCGCGCACGCTGTCCGGGACCGTCAGCACCCCGGTCGACACCAGGTACACGCCACCCACGGTGGCCGTGACGGCGCTGTTCACCACCGACGCCGGTGCCGCCTGGCGGCTGCGGCTGGCCGAGGCCGACGGCGACGGCCGGCCGGTGCGCTTCTCCGTCGCGTTGCCCGACACCGGTGGCGTGCCGCTGCGGCTGGTCGGCTTCGAAGCCGACGGCGGCGACGTGGTCGGCCGCTCCTACCGGCTGCTGGTGGCGGGGCTGCGGCTCACCGACGCCGGGGGCGTCGCGCTGCCGCTGCCCCTCACCGGCGCCTGGCGGGTGGTCGATCCGGCGGCCGGGCCGCAGGGCGGCGCGCAGGCCACCCCGACCAGCGTGGACGCCACCCGGAGCTTCCGGGTGCCCGACGGGCTCCTCCAGTACGCGGGCACGCCGCCGTCCCGTTTCGCGGTGGTGCCCGGGTCCGACGCCCCGCCGGTGCCGGTGCTGATCACCCCGGGCGTGGCGGCGGCGCTGAGCGTACGCACCGGTGACTCGCTCAAACTGTCGCTGGCCGAGGTGACGCTTGACGTCACAGTGGTCGGTCAGGTCGCCGCGGTCCCCGGCACCGAGGGCGACGGGGTGCTCCTCGACCTGCCCGCCGCCGCCGGCCAGATGCTCCAGCAGCGCGGCGGCGTACGGTCGGTGGCCGAGTGGTGGCTGCGGACCGGGCCGGGCGGGCACACCGCCGCCGCGCGGGCGCTCACCGGGGCCGACGGCGCCGTCCTGCACGACCGGCGACAGGTGGCCGAGGAGGCCGCCCGGGACCCGTACTGGCGGGGGGCCCGCACCGGGCTGCTCGCCGCCGCGCTCGGGTCGGTGCTGCTGGCCCTGGTCGGCCTGGCCGTGGACGGGTGGGCCACCACCCGACGCCGGCTCACCGAGTTCGCCGTGTTCACCACGCTCGGCGCGACCAGCCGGTTGCTGGCCCGCGCGTACCTGGCCGAGCAGACGTTCCTGGCCGCGATCGGGGTCGGCGTCGGGCTGCTGGTCGGAGCCGTGGTGGCGGCGACCATGGTGCCGCTGGTGATCCTCACCCCGGCGGCCGGCCGGCCGGTGCCCGAGGCGGTCTTCACGGTGCCCTGGCCGCCGGTCGGGCTGACCGCCGCCGGTCTGCTGCTCGCCGCGCTCGCGTTCGCCGCCGTCGTCACCACCGGCATCCGCCAGCGGATCGCCGCCGTGCAGCTCCGGATCGGGGGGGAGCAATGAGCGCGAGGAACGCAGCGCAGCGGAGTCCCGCAGTCGCGAATGAAGGTGAGCACCGATGAGCGCGAGGAACGCAGCGCAGCGGAGTCCCGCAGTCGCGAATGAAGGTGAGCACCGATGAGCGCGAGGAACGCAGCGCAGCGGAGTCCCGCAG